>CAIJMU010000024.1 GCA_903821875.1 uncultured Spirochaetota bacterium | reverse complement strand
TTTTTCGTTCAGGATGTCGATGATGCCCTTAAGCCCTGGCCCCTCACCCATGGGAATTGTGATGGCCACCGGATTGACCTTGAACTTGTCATGCACGTCGGCGAGGGAGTTTTCATAGGAGGCGCGTTCCTCGTCGAGGCGGGAGACGAAGATGATTCGAGGCTCTTCGCGGGCTTCGAGGGCACGCCAGAGCTTGATTGTCTCGATCTGGACGCCGGAGCGGCCATCGACCAGGAGGAGGGCAGTCTCGCAGGCACGGAGGGCTACGACAACCTCTCCCACGAAATCGGAGGATCCCGGGGCGTCGATGAAATTGATCTTGCGGTCGCCGACAGTGGCGTGCATGAGGGAAGCATGGACTGAGATCTTCCTTGAGATTTCCTCATCGGCGTAGTCGCTCGTGGTCTTGCCGGATTCGATGGTCTCTGGACGGGCAATGGCCCCTGCCTGGAACAAGAGGTGTTCGACAAGGGTAGTCTTGCCCGTCCCACCGTGGCCTGCGAGGGCTACGTTGCGGATGAGGTCGGTATTGAATGCCATAGAAGCTCCTTGTAGGGAATGAAGAAAGCCAATATGCGGCGTTTCGGCTGAAGCATAGCCATGGTAGGGTGGGTAAAATGGGCTGTCAAGCAAAAACATCGAGTGCCTTGACACGGCCTCCGTGCGCGTTTTAGCTTTCGCTTCGCGGGAAGTAGCCCAGCGGCTAAGGCGTCAGGTTTGGGACCTGAAGATCGCGGGTTCGATCCCCGCCTTCCCGATATCGTTCAGGCCTGTGACAGGGATGCCCTTCGCGGAGCGTGAAGTTTTCATAGTGGGTAGATGAATTGCGCAGCAATTCGTCACGCCAAGGAGGAAGCCTAGGGGCTTCCGGGTGATCTATGAAGTTTCGCGTAGCGAAACTTCACGTGAACAGGAAACTCCGCGCTAGCGGAGTTTTGGTGGAGGGTAGACGAATTGCGCAGCAATTCGTCCCGCCAAGGAGGAAGCCTACGGGCTTCCTCCTTGGCGAGGGACCATAGCTCAGCTGGATAGAGCAGCGGCCTTCTAAGCCGCAGGTCGCCCGTTCGAGCCGGGCTGGTCTCATTACTGGGTAAGGAATTACGTATTCAGCAGGGAAGCTGATAGGGCAAGTCAGCACTCTCGGGCAATAGACCGCTCCCTTCTTTGCCGAGACCTGTTTGCGCGGTTCCTTTCTCGCGCTCGAAGGCAAGAAGAGTGGAGCCCGTACTATCCTAGTATCCCGGCCTGTGTTCCTATGCCAGGTCTCGCCCAACCCGATCATGGACCTCCTCCTCTTTCCAATCCGGCGATCCAATGTCGTGGCTTGCAGAAAGCGTACTTCACACTTTGACATTGCACCTTGCAGGGTGTAGTGTGGGGATATGAGCGGCAGGGAACCGGTCAAGCGCCTCGAAAAGGCTGGGTGGGTTCTCGATCATATCTCGTCCAGCCATCACGTCATGAAGCCTGACGGCATGACGATTTCCATTCCAGTTCATGCCAATCGGGACATTCCGAAAGGAACGCTCAACAAGCTACTCAAGGATGGAGGTCTCACATGAAAACCGCGTACCCAGCGCTCTTTGAATGGGACGATGCTGACAAGGCCTACAACGTTTCATTCCCCGATCTCCCTGGCTGCCTGACCTTCGGCGAAACGCGGGAAGAAGCGGAGTTCATGGCCCAAGACGCGCTCTCTGGCTATATCATGTCCGTAATCAGTCGCGGCCTCGAGTTTAATGAGCCTTCTCCTTTCGAAAGTGCCGTCATGATCGAGCCCGCGCCCTCCGTCTCCTTCGCCCTCTGGCTCCGCGCTAAACGCAGGGAATCTGGCATGACTTTGACTGAGGTGGCTGACAAGCTTGGGGTCAAGTATCAGGTTTATCAGAAGCTCGAAAACCCCGAGACCGCGAATCCCACGCTGAAGACCATGAAGCGGCTGGAGAAAGTTTTCGGTGTGGAGTTGGTAGGGGTGTAGGCTTAGGCAAGCTCCTCCGCCAGCCTGGGCGCGACGTGAAAAAGCTTATGACAATCCGATATAGCTAAAGGCGCACGATGGAAATAAACGAACAAAAAGCCCGCCTCGAAGCTCTTGAGGCGAAGGCCAGCTACCAAGACCGCACGATCGACGAGCTTTCGAAGGCTGTCTATGAGCTTTCAACGCGGCTCGAGCGCTCGGAAAAACTCCAGAGGGAGATGGCAGCGAAGCTCAGGGAGCTCCTGGCGGATTCGGAGCAGGCTGTATCCGGCAACGTCCGCCCTCCGCACTGGTGAACTCCTGGAAGGCGGGCGCGGCCGTGGGGGAGGCTGCCCTGCGAGTACGCTGATTGGCGGGACGACTCAGCTTCTCTGGCCCAGCCTTGACGCAATGGTAAGAATATCTTGCTTTCTTACAAATCGGAGATAGGCCATGATAGCCTAGATGACCAGCAAGAGTCAGATCACGATTCCAAAAGCGAAAAGCAAGCAATTCGAGAGCCTCTACTTCGATGTTCGCAAGGAAGGCGAAAAGATAGTCCTTGTTCCGGTAAATCTTGACGCAGCCGAGCAGGTACGGGCCAAGCTCGAGGAGATGGGGATCAGCGAGGGGGATATCGATGACGCGGTAGCCTGGGCGCGTCGGTGAAGCCCCTGCGGATCGTGCTTGATACGAATACTCTCGTATCTTCACTTCTCTTCCGCAGGGAACAGTGGTTGTGGCTCCGGGAAGCCTGGAACTCAGGGATGATTGTTCCTGTACTCTGTTCGGCAACAACCTTGGAGCTTTTGCGAGTCCTGAGCTATCCGAAGTTCCAGTTGTCAGCCTCGGAGCAAAAGTCGCTGCTGGCCGAGATTCTGCCTTTTTGCGAGACAGCGCCCAATCCGGGTTCCGATCCTGGACTGCCGCCCTGCCGGGACGGCCATGACCAGGTCTTCATCGATCTGACTCTTGCCACCGCTGCGGTCCATTTTGTGAGTGGCGATAGGGACCTTCTGGACTATCCCTCCCATCCGGGACTATCCATTATCGCGCCATTGAGCATAAGGGAACTTGTTGGTTTCAGTGCCTGAACCCGGGGTTTGACCCTCAGCCTTGTTCTTTTCTATCGATTTTTTCTTTGATTTTGAATTCCCGCTGCCACCTCCGGGCGTACTGGCGGTGGGAGGCACCACCATGCAAATCGGCATCAAACCAACCGTTGATATCGTGTTTAAAAAAATATTCGGTTCAATTGACCACAAGGATCTGCCCTGGACAACCGCATGCTCACCACCTGGTCCAAGCTTTACACCAGCCAGATCAGAAAGGGCGATTCATATGCCGTCCATCGTCCAGCCATCTCCATCTGGATCATCGGAGAGGCGCACTTCGGCGACGGCTCCTGGCTCCATGTGTTCGAAGCCCATTGCTGCAGGACCGGACACACCCTGTCGCCGAACTTCCTGATCCTCACGATTGAACTGGAGGTTTTCCGCAACTTGAAGAAGGGGCCTGACTGGGATAGTGTAGGTCCTGGGTTAAGGAAATGGCTCACCCTCCTTGCCGAGGGTGACACGCTTGATCCAGAGGATCTGCCCGAATCGATGGCAGACGCCGACGTGCAGGAGGCACTTGAAATCATGTCGACCTTCAAACTTCAGGACCGTGAACGCATCCTTTACGACAGCCGCCAGGACTACGAATGGACCCGCAATGCCGAGATAGCGGAGGCGATACAGGAAGGCGAGAAGAAAGGTATGCAGGAAGGCGAGAAGAAGGGCCGGGCAGATGGCGAGCGCGACAAAGCCCTATCCGCTGCCCGGAACCTGAAGCGGCTCGGCGTTGCAACTGCAGTCATCGCGGAGGCGACAGGACTTTCGACGGTGGAGATCGAGGAGTTGTAAGCGCGGGAGGGTGAGAGCCCCGGCTCAGGTCCTGAACTTCCCGATCTCTACCTGTACGAGGGAATCGCAGCGCTCGTTGCCCTCGTGGCCGGCGTGGCCCTTTACCCAGGAATAGCGCGGCTTCACGCGGGCGGACACGGTATCCAGCTCCTCCCAGAGTTCCTGGTTCTTGACGGGGGCCTTGGAGGCCGTGCGCCAGCCATTGCGCTTCCAGGAAATGATCCATGTAGTGATGCCGTTCTTGACGTACTGGCTATCGGTGACCAGCTCTACGGGGGCATCGGTGGCCCGGCGCTCGGCCTCGAGGAGGCCCTCGATGACGGCGCGGAGCTCCATGCGGTTGTTCGTGGTGTTCGCCTCGCCGCCTGAGCCGATGACCTCGAGGGCGCCCTGAGCGAGGACAAAGGCCCAGCCCCCGGGACCGGGGTTGCCTGAGCAGCCGCCGTCGGTGTGTATTACAATTGGTTCCATTGCACGCCTTCCTTCCACCCCTACTTCTTCGCCCGCACCCTGGCTACAGCCGCGTTGACTGTTGCGATGAAATCCGGCGAGAAGGAGGCCAAAAGCTGGGGCCTGCTCTCGTAGACCCGGCCCCAGGCACTCGCGTACTCGGGCGTGAGGGTGGGCATCTTCATGCCTTCCTTGAGGAGGTTGGCGAGGGCGTCGCTTTCCATCTTGGCGCCGTCGGCTTCCATGTCGGCGGCGATCTTCTGGGCAGCGGCTTCGAGCTGGGGCCTGAACTCGGCGGGAACCTTTTCCCAGCCCTTCTTGCTGAAGACGAGGGCGGCGATGTAGGGAGCGATGGGAGCCGGCGAGATGTAGCTGACCTTGCCCTTGAACTGGGACCAGAGGCCGGCGACCATCACGGGGCTGGTGTAGAAGACGTCGACGGCGCCAGTCTGGAGCTGAAGGAACAATTGGGTGAAGTCACCCTTGACGGTCTTGGAGCCGAGGCTCTGGAAGAGGCTTTCGATGAGCTCGTCGCCCTGGGGCACGGAGACCTTGAGCTTCCCCACATCTTCAGGTGTGTTGACCGGAGAGCGGCCGTAGAGCCTGACCCAGCCGGCGCGGGTGACCAGGAGGACAGTGTAGCCCTTCTTGTCGATCGCGGCCTTGATCATGGGTTCGACAGCCTGGAGCACTGCGTGGAGTTCGGCATCGTTGGCGATGACCGAGGGCATGGAGATGGACAGGGTATCCTTGTCGAGCTGGGCGAGGCCCGAGGTCGAAAGGAGGGCACCGTCGAGGCCGATCTTCAGTTTCTGGATCATGTCGGACTCGCTGGCGCCCTTCAGGCTCTGCGGAAAGGTGACCCTGACCTGGCCGCCTGAAATGCGCTCGAACTCCGCGGCAAGGCGCTTCAATCCGGCATCCCAGGGGCTGTTCTGGGGCACGAAGGCGGCGACCTTGAGGTTGACCTCCGCGCCGAGGGGGAGAAGGGCGAGGGTCGCCAGGGCGATGATGGAAACAATTGTGCGTTTCATGGAGGGTCCTTTGTCGTGGTGTCGTCGGCGGGACAGCGTCATTGGTTGGATGGGTCCGGAACGGCTCCATCCCCAGGGATGGAGAGGAAGTAGTCCTCGGCGTGGGCGAGCATGCGGCGGGCACTGTTCTGGGTTATGAGGGTCATGAGCCGGGATTTGGGATTGGCCTCGGGGTCTATGGCGAGGGCGGCGTCGAGGTTTTTCTTGAAGCCCGCGTAGTCGTCGTTGGGTACACAGATCGTGGCTGCATAGGTGACGTAGAGGCCGGGTGACCTGCCTCCGGTGATTTCCATGCCCTTCCTGAAGGCAGATTCGGCCCTGGCCTTGTCGCCGCCGAGTTCAGGCGGAAAGGAGCCGTAGACTGAAACCGCGAGATCCTGGAGCGTGCCGTTGTCGTAGGCGGGATCGAGTTCGAGGCCCCGGTCAAGAAAGGCCTTGGCGAGGCTCACGATGGAGGACTCGCGCATGTCCAGGGGGTCGATCGAGAAGGCTGCCAGAATGGAGGCGGCCGACCAGTACATCATGGCGACATCGGCCTTGCCGAAACGAGCGAGCATGGCCTTGGCGCCGGCAGGAAGGCCGTCCTTGTCGGTCTGGCCCTTGCGGAAGGTCTCCACGATGCCTGGTGCCTTCCGGTTCAGCGCTGGCTCGAGGAGGACAAAGGCGCGGCGGTAGAGGTTCCGGGCGCGGAGGTCCTCGGAGCGCTTTTTCTCGAACTCTCTGGAGGGGAGGTCCTGGGCGGGGCCCTGCACAAAGGCGTTGCCGTACATGATGTAGAGCTGGGCTGTGCCGACGATGGTTCCCTGGTCCTCGGGACTGGCTGCAAGGAGGCCTTCCTGGACCTTGATGAGGGTCGGCAGGGCCCCTGCGGCGAGCCCGAAATCAGACTCGGCTGTCAGCGCGTCCTGAATGCCCTGCACTGCCCGGGCGGCCTGGAAGATGACACAGGAATTGAAGGAGAGTAGAAAAACCGCAACGGATGCGAAAAGAAGTGGCCGTTTCATGGGCCCACTATGGGCGAAGGCCGCCAGAGTGTCAATTCGCGGGCCTGCAGGCTTGCCCGCGTGCGGGATGAAGGGCGGGGCAGGGAGGACCTGAAGTCTACAATTCGCCCAGGAAATCCCTTCTCTCAAGCTCTTCGACCGAAGCCCTGGCAGCGCCAGCGTCCCTGAGTTTTCCCAGGACGCCGAGGTCAAGGTAGCGGAGGGTGAGGGGCCGTTCGAGGGCCATCCGGACGCTGGCGCTTTCCCAGGTTGCGGCCTGGGGGTCGAGGCGGACCGGGTCGCCGTATTTGGCGGAGAGGTCTGCGAAGACCGAGTAGTGGTCGATGCGGTCGGGGGCGAGGTTCAGTATGATGACCCAGAGCTTGCCATCGAGGAACTGGAAGAAGGCCCGGCGGACGAAGGAGAGGCCAGCAACCTCGATGAGGCTTTGGTTGGGTGAGGACAGGAGGGAGACATCCTCTGGGCCGCGCCAGGCGAAGAGCGGATTGGCCATGAGCTTGGCGATGACCTCGTCACGGCTCATTCCTAGCGCGATGTCGGAAAAGCCCGTGGGGAGGCCCGCCGCGATGGAAGCCGATGCTGAGCTGGTGGCCGGTGCCGGAGAGGTGGTGGTAACCGCGGGGGTAGACTGGGGCGTCGTCGCCTTCGTGGCTGATTGTGCTCCGACGAGAGCCATCGCCAGGGAGACCAGCACCAGGGCAGCGAACCTGCGCGCACACTGCCCTGCAGATCCAGAGTTCTTCCGCATCTATTGAGTCCTCCGCCCCTCAAGTATCGGCCGCCCTCGCTCCGGGCCTTATGTCCGATCTCCGGGCCTGTGCGCATTGTCATCCCTGGCGGGGCTGCCCCTTCTCCCCGTCCCCCCCTTTCCGCTGGCAGAGCGGGCTGCCTGCAGATAGGATGGCGCATGGCCGAACCTCGCATTGTCGCCATCGACGATTCGATCATCGTTGTATGGAAGCCCCACCGCCTCCACTCGGCAGCCCTCGGCGCCGGCGGCGGACCGAATCTCGTGGACTGGGTCCTGGAGCGCTTTCCCGACCTTGGCCGTGGCCAAGGCAGCGGGCCGGAGGCCGAGGCGGGACTTCTCCACCGCCTCGACTTCGAAACCTCAGGCCTTCTCCTTTTCGCGCGCAGCCAGGAGGCCTTCATCAGGCTCAGGGCAGCCCAGGATGCCCTGACAGTCCTCAAGACCTACAAGCTCGAAGCCAGATCCAGCCCTGGTGGCTTGCCGGGTTCGCAGCCCCTCCAGGGCAGCCCTGAGGGCCTCGACCCGGGGACCTGGGCTGATGCCCTTGCCTACCCAGCCACCCTGCCCGGTCTCGCGGCAGGCGGCTCCATACTGTGCCGCTTCCGTGCCTATGGGCCTGGAGGCGCGCGTGTTGCCTGCCTGGCCCCGGGCGAGAAGGTCCCTGGAGCGCATCGCCGGGGCTCACCGCCCAGGCTCTATCAAACTGAGATCGAGGCAGCCGAGGTCCGGGGTCAGACCCTCCACGCATCCGTCCGCCTCGCCAGAGGCTTCCGGCACCAGGTCAGGGCCCACTTCGCGTGGATAGGCCTGCCCCTCCTCGGCGACAGCCTGTATGGAGGCCAGGGCGGCCTGGCCCTGGCCCTAGAAGCCGTTGCCCTCGAGTTTCCCCACCCGGTCACGGGACGCCGGGAACGCGTCACTGCGGACACAGTTACGATTGCCAAGAACGCTTCACTGCCGTACCATTGAACGATGCCGGCTCCCCAAGTTTTCGACACCCTCTCCGCCCAACTATCCAGCACGGAGCGTAGGGAACTCCTCGATAGGATCCGGCGCGGCGCCGGGCTTTCCATGGAGCCGCTCATCCCTCCCGACTCGGCGTCGACCGGCAAGGTTCCCCCTGGCGAGGAGGATGACAAGGGTCTGACCCTCCTGTCCCGCTTTGTCTATTTTTTCCGCAAACTCTTCAGCGGAAAGAGTGTCGAACAGCTGCAGACCGAGGATGTCCTCAAGCAGATGGTCGGCAAGCTCGATTCCCTGCGTCCAGGCCTCATCGACTGGAAAAGGGGCATTCTCCTCGAGGATTTCGCCGTACAGCTCCGCAGCCTCCGCGACTCGGCCCGCTGGTTCGCCGATCTCTTTGCGCGGAGCATCGACCAGGACAAGGGCGCCTTCATCGCCTGCCTCGTCTCGATCCAACTCCCTGAAATACACGGTCGCATCGTCTCGGAGACCGATCCCTTCACCCGCACCGAGGCTGGCCTCAGCATTGATGAGACCAGGACCATCGTGCTCGCTGCCTGGGAAGACATCCTCAGGTCGATGACGGATGACCGTCGCCGTTCGATCTACACCGACCTCCGCAGCCTCATGTTCCTCAGGAGCCTTTCGGGCTTTCTCTTTGATCGACTCCTGGGGCATTGGAAGCAACAGCCTGGCGGCTTTGTCGGGGCCAGCTTTTCTTCCACACGCGAACTCCTCCTCGAACTCGGGGACCTCCTCTACTCGATCGCCCTCCCTCCCTCGACGGAACTCCTCGAGGCGCTCTTTGTCACCGCATCCCAGGAAGCCATGATACAGCCGGACTTCGATGCGGAGTCGGTCATGGGTGCCGACTTCCAGGCTGGGGCTGAGGCCCTCCAGGGCATCAGGAGTTTCAATTCCAAGGTTCCGATTGCCGCCATGCTCAGGATTGTCGCCGGGGATCCGGCCTACGTGCCCAGGGAACTCCCGGGAGGCGAGGACTGGTTCCTCAGTTTCAGGAGCTTCTGGAAAGATCGCATCGAGGCCAAGCTGGAAGCCTTCAAGGTCGAAAGCCGCAACCGCGAGCTTGCCCAGGAGATCCGGACCTTCCTTGGCAACCGGGAGATGCCCGTATTCGCCAACATCGCCCGCGAGGGCATCAACGACGGGCCACCTATGCGCTACGAATTGCCCCTGGCCCTCCTCGAGGGATTGAGCCAGGGGCCCTTCATCCATGAGATGAATCGCCCCCTCAAGCTTCTCCTTCTCGAGGGGGAGTTCTATCGGAAGGACAACCGGATCGAGTTTACCGATGCTTACAATAGCCTGCTCAGGCTCCATGAGCGGCTTGTGGCCTTCGACGGGAAGCTCGGATCCGATGGGGAGCATGGAAGGGCGTGGGTCCAGGCCCAAAAGGAGATTGCGCCTCTCCATTCAAGGCGTCGAAAGATCGAAGCGCTGCGGCGTGCCATCGACGAGGAGGCTGAGGGAATGCTCCGGGATTCCGCAATCGCCCTCATCACCATGACGAGGGTGCTTCAGGGAGTGCTCAAGGGCGAGGCCGGGGGTCGCTACGATTCGCTGCAGAATCTCTCGGCGGTGGACGGCCGCGCCAACCGTGATTTCCTCAAGTCCCTCGATGCTACGCGGGCTACCTGCGAGACAGCCATTGCCCTGCTTGAAGAGCTGTCCGGACTCGAGCTGGGAATAGCATGAGGGAGGCCGAGGCTGGGCGGGCGGCTTTGCAGGCGGCTGCGGCTCCCGACCACCTGGAATTCGTCTTTCCGATTCCCGCAACGGCCCGGGCGGCTTCCCTTTCCCAGCGCCCCCGCGCTGTGCTCAGCCTCCGCGCGGCCGGCTCCATGCGCTACCTCCTCGACAAAGCCAACCCCGAGCGCCGTGCCTTCCTTGCAGCCCTGGGCATCGCCCCGGAGCGAATGGTGGCTACGGAGCTCCACCATACCCGCCGTGTCCGACTGATCGAGGCTGTTCCTCAGCGCCCTCAGGCGGCGCTGCTGCCCTCCGAATGGGATGCAGCCTCCCTCCAGGGCCTCGACTTCGGTGATGGAGGGCCAGACGGCTCCGAGGGGCGGGATGGCATCCTGCTGGCGGGAGCCCTTTCCGGAGGCTTCGCTACGGGTATCACGGTTGCCGACTGCATGCCGATCTGGATCTGGGACAGCGCTTCGGGGGCGCGTGGCGTCCTCCATTCGGGCTGGAAGGGGACGGGCATCCTCGAGGTGGCAGCCCGGGCCCTCGCGGAGCGCTTCGGTACGCGGTCCGAAGACCTTTCGGTGATCCTCGGGCCCGCCATCGGAGCCTGCTGCTACACGGTGCCTCCGGAGCGCGCCGTGGCCTTCGAGGCGGCCTTCGGACCCTCCTCGGTGGTCCGGGAGGGCCAGGGGGTGGAGGGCAGTCCACGACTCGACCTCAGGGCCGCCAACCTGGGCATCGCGCGGCGCCTGGGCATCGAGGCCCTGCTCTCCGTCGCCTCCTGCACCTCCTGCGATCCTGCCCTCGGCTCCTTCCGCCGGGAGGGACCGGAGCACTTCTCCAGGATGCTCGCGCTATGTGTCTAACTAATAAATTGATACTTGGTATCATTGCCGCAATGGCCGCGGTGGTGGCACAACCCGCCGCCGCGCAGGCACAACCCGCTGCCGCGCAGGCACAACCCGCCGCCGCGCAGGCACAGGAACCCGATCATGTCAGCGCGGAGCCTGACCATATCGTGGAGCGGAGCGATTTCTCGCGCTGGGTGGACGGTGCCTATGTCGGCCACGCCTGGGGGGAGACACGGACTACCCTCGAGGCAGCAGGCCCCGGACAGCCCGGAGGCACGCGGACGGGCACCTGGTACCTCCTCGAGGAGACCCTCCGCGACCTGAGAGCCGAGGCCCGGGGCCTCGACCTCTCAGGGCGCGGGCGCTACTCAAGCGGAGCACTGGGCTGCCTCCGCGACGACTACGCGGAAGGCAGCGGAGGCGGCGCACGGGCACCCTCCCTCCAGGGGCTCCTCGACATCGCAGGGGCAAGCTACCCCAGGGGCTTCCCCGCCGGAGGCTGGAAGGAAGGGGTACCAGCCTCCGATAACCTCATAATTGGAGCTTCTTTCGTCGCTCCGGGCACCCGGCTCGTCAACCTCCGTGGCCAGGCCCTGCGCCTGCCCTTCCTTGCGGAGTATCGCGTCACGGGTAGGTCCCCCTACCTCGGCCGCGACTCCATCGAGGTACGGGCAAAGTTCGCCACACGCCTCCAGGGCCCGGTTGCCGGACTCGCGGCGGCGAAGGGGAGCCATGACCTCGACATCAGGCTCGATGCCCACACAGGCGCTCCGATCTTCCTCCGGGACAGCTTCGACGAGACCTTCGGCTTTGCCCAGGGGGGCAGCGAGAGGAGGTCGGGCTCGAACCTCGTGTTCTGGAAGGGCGGTGATGGGGGCGACCGGGGGAGCCTTGTGGCCATCCTCAAGGACAAGCTCGGCGCCCTGCCCGTGCCCAAAAGCATCGACCCCAGGGCTGGCGCCCCCGGGATCCCACCCGACGCCGGAAATCCTGCCCTTCCGACAAGGCCTGCCCCGGCTCAGCCGCCCTCCGCATCGCCCCCGGCTGCGTCAGATGCGAGCCTTTCACCGCCGCCCTTGTCGGCGCCGCCGCTGGAGGTCATCGCCCTCGCGGGTCCCGACCTCGAGGTCGCCGAGGGGGAGGGCGGAGTGGTCCTCCGCATCCTGGACCTGCGCTTCAGGGCCGACTCCGCGGAGCTCCTTCCCGGCGAGTCCGGCAGGCTCGACACAATTGCGAAGGCCCTGCTCGCCGCCCCGGGCGGACGCAGCTTCCTCGTCGAGGGCCACGCTGCGAGCGCGGGAAAGCCCCAGGGCGAGCTCGATCTGTCGAAGCAGCGGGCTAAAACCATAGTCGACGCCCTTTCGAAGCGGGGCATCCCCGCCTCGCGCTTCATCTGGAGGGGCCTCGGTTCAACGAGGCCAATCGCTCCTAATACAGACGATCAGGGCAGGGCGAGGAACCGGCGGGTGGAGATCACGATCCTGGACTAGCCGCCGTGGCCAAGCGCAGCTCTTGGGCTACGGACTTCATCCGGGCGCGCAGGGCGGCGATGTCACCCACGAAGACGGTCGAGGCAATGGCCAGCAAGACAGCACAGAGGACCCACATCGCCGAGCAGGCGCCGAGGCAGATGCCCGCCAGGATGCGGAGCGCGAAAGAAGTCGGCCAGTCGCCGTCAATGCACATCGGGAACCTGTGATGCGAAGCAAATTTGACAGAATGCCGCTTATTTGCGAGAATGGATTACTCACAGCAACAAGGGGGCCTTGTGGAATTTGGCAACCTTGCCGTCCCGAGAGAACAGCCACTTATCCTCATAGTCGACGATTCCCCGGTGGTGGCGAGTACAATGGCCCATATCCTGTCGGTCAACGGCTTTATCTCGCGGATTGCGGGCACCGTCGCGGAGGGGTATACCATGGCGGTGGAACTGCTGCCTGACCTCCTCCTCCTCGACGTGATCCTCCCTGACGGAGACGGATTCTCGCTCTGCGAGCGCATCATCGCCACTACCACCCTGTCCGAGCGCCCGATCATCTTCGTGACGAGCCTCGAGGACGTGAAGAGCCGGATCCGGGGGCTATCGATCGGGGCCGTCGATTTTGTCCAGAAGCCCTTCAGTGCCGAGGAACTGGTCGCCCGGGTAAAGATCCACCTCAAGCTGGCGCGTCAGGCCCTCCAGTTGGCAGCTTTGCAATCCGAGCGCCTGCGATCCCTGAGCGACGCCCACAAGTCCTTCCTGACCAACGCCGAGGCCCTTCCGGCAGCAAAGTGCTCGGTCTTCTTCGAAGCCGCAGAGGAGGCTGGGGGGGACCAGTACGACATCGTGGAGCTGAGCCCTGGCATCCACGGCTACCTTGTGGCGGACATTTCTGGCCATGGCATCGAGTCGGCCTTCCAGGCCTCAGTACTCAAGGCCCTGTTCCGGGAAAACGCCTCGGTGCTCAACACCGCAGGCGAGACGATGTACAGCATGAACCGTGCGCTCAGGCGAAATCTCAATGACGGGCAGCACGTCACGGCTTTCTATCTCATCCTGAACCGGCTTTCTGACACTGGTTCCTTTGCCTGTGCCGGGCATTTCCCGGCCTTGGCCGTGTCAAAGGGCGGCGAGAGCCGGAGCCTCAGGGCCGAGGGGGACATCCTGGGAGCCTTCGAGGCACCGCACTTCCAGATGGGCAGCTTCCATCTCGAGGAAGGGGACCGCTACTGGCTCTACACAGACGGGGTGCTCGAGGACTTCCACAGCGGGCAATCCTGGAGCGCAGGGCTCGGGCGCCTCGAGCGCGCGGTATCGGCTTCCTCCGCCACGGCCCGGGATGAGGCCCTCGCCGCGGTGCGCAGCTCCATACTTCCGGCAGGGCCGGTCGGCGATGACCGCCTCCTGATGGCTATAGACTCATGATGGCCGACCTGAGCCTCCTTGATCTGGGGCTCTCCGCAGAGGACGCCTCGGTCAAGCAGTTCATTGCGCTTCTCCACCAGCGACTCACAGCGATCGGGGTTACGGAGCGGCGCTTTGCCATCGAGCTCGTAGCGCGCGAAGCGATCCAGAACTCGATCGAGCACGGCTGTGGCCTCGATCCCTCCAGGATCGTGCACGTGACGCTGTCCCTGGCTGGGGGAAGGCTCTTGCTCTCGGTGGAGGATGCTGGCTGCGGATTCGATCCAGAGGTCGAGCTTTCTCGGGAACTCTCCCGCGAGGCGGGAACTTCCGGGAACGGCATCCACCTCATCTCGGAATATTCGGATACCTATCACTATGAGGATGGCGGACGGAAATTCATCGCAGAATTCGTCATCGGGGAGGACCAGGCAATGCAGGACAACACAGGCCCCGGGAGCTGGAACCCGAGGGCTGACATCGTGGCGACCAGCGTTCCCGCCGTGAAGGAGGAACTCCGCAGTCTCGTGGCGGCCAGCCAGGGAGAGTTCACCATCGACCTGTCGGCGGTGAGGATGATCGACTCGAAGGGACTGGGACTCCTCATTGCGGCTGCCAACAGCCTTGTCGCCCAGGGGCGCTCACTCCGGGTGACCGGCGCCAACGAGGACCTGGTGGGCCTTTTCAAGATGATGCGCCTCGACCGCCATCTGAAGCTCGGCTAGGCGGTGGCGAAGGTGGAATACGACCAGGAACTGGTACAATCGTACATCCAGGAGTCCAGGGAGCATCTGGCCTCGATCGAAGAGGACCTTGTCGAACTGGAGCGTCAGGGAGTCTCACGCGACGATGCCCTCATCAACAAGATTTTCCGCGCGGCGCATTCCATCAAGGGCGGAGCAGGCTTCTTCGATTTCAAGGTGATCAAGGAACTCGCCCACAAGCTTGAGAATGTCCTTGAGCATGTCAGGACCGGGAAGATGACGCCGAACCCCGAGGTGGTGACCATACTTCTCCGCGGCTTCGACCGGCTGTCGGCTCTCATCGATGTGCCCGAGGAATCGGAGCAGGCTGATATCGCCGACGAACTGGTCGGCCTGATCGGCCTTGCAGCCGCCTATGCCCAGGGGCCCAGCGAGCGTCCGAAGATCCTGAAGTTCGCCGCCCCCGGTTCGAGCCGCGAACTCGAAGCCGAGGAAGCCGAGGTCGAACGCTTGATGGAGCAGGACAAGTCGCTGTTTCTTCTCCGCTTTGACCTCGTGCATGACGTGCACCGCCTCGGGAAATCGCCGTTGGCAGTCATTCATGCCCTCCTCGACTCTGGCGAAATCCTGGACAGCGCCCTGGACTACCTGTCGGTCGGTACCCTCGATAGCGAGACCTTCGGCGACGATGTGCCGTATTTCGTTCTCTATGCCGCAGGCCTGAGCCTCCACGAAGTGTCGCTCCGCTTCGAACTTCCCCTGATCGGCATCACGATGCTCAGGATTCCGGAAGTCCGCCCTGCGGCGGCACCCGTCGTGGTGAGCGCCGCCCCGGTTTCGCCCCTTGTGGCGGCTTCAAACGCGGGCGCCGCCCCGGTGGCGGCCCCTGTCCAGGCGGGGCGGAGCGGGACGGCCGAGGCAGCCCCGGCGCCGGCTCCTGCGGCCGAGGCCTCCTTGGCCCCAGCCAAGGCAGGTGCCGGTGCTCCCACGGGAAGCG
Organism: uncultured Spirochaetota bacterium; assembly: GCA_903821875.1. GTDB lineage: Bacteria > Spirochaetota > Spirochaetia > Treponematales > Rectinemataceae > CAIJMU01. Next base: position 17,029 of record CAIJMU010000024.1, on the reverse strand, counting down.
AAACCGAGACCGTCCGCGTCTCCGTCAACGTGCTCGACGACCTGATGAACCTCTCCGGCGAACTCGTGCTGGTCAGGAACGAATTGTCGGATGTCATGAGGAGGGCCAACCCGGCCGCGACCCTGGCAGCTGCCCAGCGCCTCAACACGGTGACGGCAAATATCCAGGCCGCTGTAATGCGCTCGCGGATGCAGCCTGCCTCCAACCTCTTCGCGCGTTTCCAGCGAACGGTGCGCGACCTCGCCCGCGACCTGGGCAAGGACATCGATCTCCGTATCACCGGCAAGGACACCGAACTGGACAGGAGCCTTCTCGAGACCCTCTCCGATCCCCTGACCCACCTCGTGCGGAATGCCTGTGACCACGGCATCGAGGATCCCGCGGTTCGCGTGGCGGCGGGCAAGTCGAGGCGGGGTACGATCTCCCTGTCTGCAGCCCATGTCGCGGGCCAGATCCTCGTCCTCGTGGAGGATGACGGCAAGGGTATCAACGCGGAAGCCATCGCCGCGAAGGCCGTGACCATGGGCCTGGTAGCCAAGGACCGCGTGTCGCTGATGTCGGCGAAGGAAAAGCTCTACCTCATAACACTGCCAGGCCTGTCGACGGCGACAAAGGTCTCCGACCTCTCGGGGCGCGGCGTGGGCATGGACGTGGTCAAGGCCAATGTGGACCGCCTCGGCGGCCGCATCGAGATCGACTCGGCGCCCGGCTCGGGAACGAAGGTCCGCATCACATTGCCGCTCACGCTGTCGGTTATCCCCGCCCTCCTGGCTGGTGTGGGCGAGGAGCGTTTCGCCCTGCCCCAGGCAGCAGCCGCGGAGCTCCTCCACGTGCGCGCCGGCGATGTGCAGCGTCGTATCGAGCGGGTTGGCGACCGCGCTGTCCTGGTGCTCCGGGGCGAGGTCCTGCCCCTCGTGCGCCTTGCCGATGCGATCGGAATGGAACGGAGTTTCGAGGACCCCGCTACGGGTGAAAACCTTCCCGACCGCCGCGATCGTGTCGAGGACAGGCGCTCGCCCTCCTCCGAGGCGATGGCGGCCGTGCTTGGAAAAACAAGCCATGCCGCGGACCGGAGCCAGGAAGAGCGCCGCTTCCGCGTGGAGAGCGACTACCGCATCATCGTGGTGCGTTCCTCGGGCTTCCGCTACGGCGTCATCGTCGACGCGCTCTTCGACACCACCGAAATCGTGGTGAAGCCCCTCGGCCGTCACCTCCAGTCGCTCAAGGAGTATTCGGGTGCCACCATCCTCGGCGACGGGGCGGTCGCCCTCATCATCGACCCGGTCGGTCTCGCCCTGAAGGCGGGCCTGACCGGCGTGGGTGACGAGCACGCTGCCGAGGAAGAGCCCGAGGAAATCCCCGACGCAGCCCAGGGCTGGCTATTGTTCAGGAACGGCAGCACGGAGCAGTGCGCGATGCCCCTCGAGGCGGTCGAGCGCGTTGTCCGCGTGACAAAGGGCGATATAGACCCAATTGGCAAGGATTTGTTCCTCAGGGTGGGTGGCCTGTCCCTGCCGGTGTTTTCCGTGGGTTCCTTCACGGGGCTTTCGCCCCTGGACGCCGATAGCGCCCAGGCCTGCGTGCTCTGCCACACGGCGGGCTTCCACTTCGGCTTCCTGGCCTCGCCGCCGGTGGACTCCGTTTCGGCGGAGGCAGTGCTCGACGAACGTTCGATGCGCAAGGCCGGGGTTTCTGGAACGGCGGTCATCCAGGGACAGACCACGGTGGTCATCGATCCGGTGGGAGCCCTCTCCGTGCTCAAGCCTGAGTGGTTCGCTGTCACGGGGGCCAGGCCTGGCACGACAGGGTCCCAGGCGGAGGCTCGGGATGCTGCGCCCGCATCGGAACCTCCCACCGAGGACCCGACCGCGCCCCTTCTGGTGCTCGCCGAGGATTCCGATTTTTTCAGGAACATGGTACTGGAGATCCTCACCGAGGGCGGCTACCGCGCCAGGGCAGGCAGGGATGGCCTCGAGGCCCTCGCCCTCGTGCGTGAGCTCGGACAGGAAGTCGCCCTCGTGGTGACCGACGTCGAGATGCCGAGGCTCGACGGCCGCGGGCTTACCGAGAAGCTGGCCGAGGAATTTCCGGGGCTTCCCGTCATAGCCCTCACATCCCTGGCCTCCGATGATGACGAGAAGGTCCTGCGCGCGGCCGGCGCCCGCGAATACCTCGTTAAACTGGACAAGGACGCCCTCCTTGCGAGCGTGGCGGCTATATTGGCCGGCAGGGACGGAACGGACGATACAAGGAGCATCTCATGAGATTCGCGGACATGCGCATACGGACCAAGCTTCTGGGCAGCTTCATCGCCGTGGCGTTGATAGCCAGCGTCATAGGCGGCTTCGGCATCTACTACATAAAGACCATCGACGCGAACTATCGCTACGCCTACAACAACAGCACAGTGCCTATAGATATCATGGTGGACGTCCTCCGGGAATACGGGAACATCCGAGTGGCCACACGCGACATGCTTATATCGGAGAACGACAAGGACATGCTTGCCGCGAAGGCCAGGATAGATCCGAGCCTCCAGCTCGTCGCGAAGGCCAGCGAAACCTACCAGAAGTCCTTCCTGAACGATGAGGACAGGAAGAACTTCGCCACCTTCCAGGACTCCTACAAGCTCTGGCTCGAGAAGGTGACCGAGTACCAGTCGATCTACGTCGGCAATGGGAAGGACGCCTTTTCCGCCAGGCAGCTTGCCGCAAGGCTTTTCTTCCTCGATGTGGTCGCCAAGGTAGCCACCCCCGTCATCAGTCAGATCAATGCCATCATCGACTTCAATCTCGCCTTCGGGGCCAGCTCGGCAGCCGACAACCTGAAACTCGCCAACTCGAGCCTGGTCATCATAATCGTGATCATCCTCCTGGGCGTAATCATCTCCATCGTGCTCGGCCTGGTTGTGACGAATATGATCGTCAAGCCCCTGGGGAAGGGCGTCGACTTTGCGAAGGCGGTGGCCGACGGTGACCTGACCAAGCAGATCGATGTGAGCCAGAAAGACGATGTCGGCCTCCTGGCGGAGGCCTTGAACGGAGCCTCTTCCAATCTCCGCGACATGTTCGGCAAGATACACGAGGGAGTGCAGACGCTCTCGTCGGCGGCTACCGAACTCTCCTCCATCTCCAAGCAGATGACGATGGGCGCGGAATCCACGAGCGCGAGGGCGAACGGCGTCGCCGCAGCCTCGGAGCAGACGAGCACCAACATGAGTGGCGTTTCCGCAGCCATGGAAGAGACGACCGTCAACCTCTCCACCGTCGCCACAGCCTCGGAGGAGATGACCTCGACGATCGGCGAGATAGCCATGAACGCGGAGCGGGCGCGCAAGGTCACCGCCGAGGCTGTCGACTCCGCCAAGCGCGTTTCGGGAACGATGGACACACTTGGTACGGCTGCACGCGAGATCGGCAAGGTGACCGAAACCATCAGCGCCATCTCCTCGCAGACCAACCTCCTGGCCCTCAACGCGACCATCGAGGCTGCACGCGCGGGGGCGGCCGGCAAGGGTTTCGCCGTTGTCGCCAACGAGATCAAGGAACTCGCCCGGCAGACCGCCGCCGCCACCGAGGACATCAAGGCCCGCATCGAGGGCATCCAGTCTTCTTCCAGCACAGCCGTGCAGGACATCGGCTCGGTGGCCGAGGTCATCCGCCAGGTGAACGAGATCGTCGCGGGAATTGCGGCTGCCATCGAGGAACAGTCCTCCGTGACCCGGGACATCGCGACCAATGTGGCCCAGGCTTCCCGCGGTGTCGAGGACGCCAACCGCAACGTGGCCGAGGCCTCGAAGGCTGTCAACAACATGACCCAGGACATCACCGAGGTAAACCAGGCCGCCGGAGAGATCTCCACCTCGAGCGCGCAGGTCCTGATGTCCTCCGAAGAGCTTTCGAGGCTCTCCGAAGGGCTCAGGCGTCTCGTTGAGCGCTTCAAGATATGAGCGCGGAGAATGCGGGCGGGAGGCCTGCCAACGGAAAGGTGGGGGTGGATAGTTCCGGGGCGTCCGGATCGGGGAGCGTCATGCTCGTCGTCTTCGCTGCGGGCAACTCCTTCATGGCCTACGACGCGCGCTCGGTCGGGGAAGTCATCAGGCTGCCCCGCATCACTCGTTCCTACGGAGCGGCGCCCTACGTGATGGGTGTCGTCAACCTGCGCGGCCGCATCATCACTGTCATCGACCTCGAGGTAAAGCTCGGCCTGCCACGGACAGAGCCCCATGACCCCCGTCTCCTGGTCATCGAGGAGGCCGGGGGCGAGGCGATCGGCGTGCAGGTGCCCGCGCTGCGGGACGTGATCGAAGCCGATGCCTCCGAGATCCAGCCGATGCGGGCCGATCTCCGTGGCGCCGACCCCGATCTCTTTGTCGGCGTGCTACGGAGGGACGACATGCTCGTCGCCATCCTCGATCCCAAGCGCAGCCTGTCCATCGCATGATTTCCATTCTTGTCGTCGATGACACGATCGTCTACCGGAAGCTCGTTTCCGACATCGCGGAATCGGTTCCCGGCGTGCGGGTTGTCGGCACGGCGCCGAACGGGAAGATAGCGCTTTCGCGCATCGCGATGCTCAAGCCCGACCTGGTGACCCTCGACGTAGAAATGCCCGAGATGAACGGGATAGAGGTTCTCGAGCACATGAAGGCGGCAGGGCTGGGGGGGAACTTTCTCATGGTCTCTGCGCTGACGACGCGGGGCGCCGACCTCTCGCTGCGCGCCATCGAGCTCGGCGCCATGGACGCCATCGCCAAGCCCGACGGAGCAGCCATCTCGCGGGCAGACTTCCAGGCCGAGCTTCGTGCGAGGATCGAGAACTTCGCCCGCCGCAGCGAGATACGGAAAATACTGGGGGGAGGACAGGCAAGGCCGGAGCTGGCAAGCCTCCCCCTCGGCGCGCGTCCTGCAGCGGGCATGGCCGCGGGCACCCCGGGCGGGGCGGCAGGCGCGCCGCCGGCCCGAAGGCCGACAGCCAGGCAAGCCTGCGAAATTGTGGCAATTGGTATTTCTACCGGCGGGCCTGCCGCCCTCCTCGAACTGGTGCCCGCCCTCCCCGCCGACATCCCCGTGCCGATCCTCATAGTCCAGCACATGCCTGCCCTGTTCACTGCCTCCCTTGCCAACAGCCTGACCCATCGCGGCAAGCTCCCCGTCAAGGAAGCCGAGAACGGCGAAGTGCTGAGGCCCGGCCGTATATACCTCGCCCCCGGTGGCAGGCATATGCGTGTGGATCTCGGCGCCGACGCCATCACCAAGGTCCTCCGTGTCACCGATGATCCCCCTGAGAACAACTGCAGGCCGAGCGTGGACTACCTTTTCCGCTCGGTAGCGCGCCAGTACTACGGCCGTGCCCTCGCCCTCGTCATGACGGGCATGGGCAACGACGGAGCCAAGGGAGCGGGGGACATCCGCAAGGCAGGGGGGGAGATCCTCGTGCAGGACGAGGAGAGCTCGGTCGTCTGGGGCATGCCGGGGGCGACAGTTGCCCTGGGTTTCGCAGATGACGTCCTGCCCCTGTCCCGCCTCGCCGGCGAGATCATGGCAAGGATCCGTTAGGCATGGCTGCACTTTCCACCGAGGAATTCACTGTCTACGCGAAGCTGGTCAGGGACCTGACCGGCATCGCGTTGGACGCATCCAAGGGCTACCTCATCGAGACGCGCCTCGAGCCCCTCGTGCGCGAACTCGGGCTGAAGGGTTATTCGGAACTCTACTACCGCATCAAATCCGACGCCTCCGGGGCCCTCGCGCGCAGGGTGATCGACCGCATAACGACACAGGAGACCTCTTTTTTCCGCGATGCCTCGCCCTTCGAGATGCTCAAGTTCAAGATCGTGCCCGAGCTCATCGACGCCAGGCGGAAGCTGGCCGGCCCGAAGGCCAAGGTTGCGCTCCGCATCTGGAGCGCCGCATGTTCCACGGGGCAGGAGGTCTACTCGATCCTCATCGCGCTGAAGGAACTTCTCGGCGACCTCTCCGCCTATTCGATCCGGCTGCTTGCGACAGACATCTCTGACTCCGCCATAGCCAAGGCGAGCAAGGGTTTCTATGCCTCCGCCGACATTGTCCGGGGGATGCCTCCAGAGCTCCTCCAGCGTCACTTCATCGTCGAGAACGGAGGATATCGAATCCGCGACGATCTCCGTGCCTTTGCCACCTTCAAGCGCTGGAACCTCTTCGAGGATTTTGCATCCTTCGGCTATTTTGACGTGATCTTCTGCCGCAACGTGGCAATATATTTCACCGAGGACGACAAGCGGAAGCTTTTCGGTCGCTTCGAACGGGTCCTCGAGAAGGATGGCGCCTTGATCATCGGCTCCACCGAATCGCTTCTTGGGACGGCTACGGGTTTCGAAGCTATGCGCCACCTTCGGGCAGTGTATTATAGGAAAAAGCCCGCCTGAGCGGTGCTACCGCTAGAGGGAACATCGCAGCATGGAACAGTTGCAAGTTTTTATCGTAGAAGATGACATCCTGTCGGCGCAGCGCCTTGAGCACATGCTCAAGGATATGGGCTGCAGGGTGCTGGGCAGCGAAGCCCGTGGCGAAGTGGCTCTCAGGGCCCTGGCGCACAGCACTGCCGACCTCGCGATCATGGACATTGGACTCAAGGGCGAGATGGATGGCATCGAGACGGCGATCCGGCTCCGAAGGGAGCAGGGAGTGCCCGTACTTTTCCTGACAGTCCACGCCGACGACGATACCATGAGGCGGGCCCAGTCTGCCGATCCCTTCGGCTACCTGCTGAAGCCCATCAGCCCCGTCCTTCTCCGCGCCACCATCCTGACAGCGATAAAACGCCTCGAACTCGAGAGGACAGACAAACGTCTGGTCAAGGAGTCGGAGGAGCAAAAGGAGAGGCTCGCCGCAAGGAACCGGGAGCTCCTCGACAGCGAGGCAAAGCTCTTCGCTTCGCAGAAGCGCTACCGGGAGCTCTTCGACCGTGCACCCGTCGGCTACCTGACCCTCGATGGCTCAGGCATCATCTCCGAGGCCAACGAGACGCTGGGAGGCTACCTGGCCAGCGATCGCTCAAGCCTGGTCGGGAAGCCCCTGGATTCCCTCGTCGTGGAAGAGGACAGGAGCCGCGTACGGATGCAGCTCGAGACCCTGCTGGCCGAGGGGGAGGTCCCCTCCTTTGCCACCCGCATCGCGTCCGGAAAAGCCGGGCCGAAATGGGTCTTCATCGAGATCGGGGCCCTCCAGACCGATGGCGCCTCCCCGCTCTTCCTCGTCACCCTGAGCGATATGGACGAGCGTGTGGCTTCACAAGAGGCGATGATCAAGGCTGAGAAGGCCGCCCTGGCCGCGAACCAGGCCAAGAGTGACTTCCTGGCCTCGATGAGCCACGAGCTCCGCACTCCGCTCAACTCCATCTTAGGCTTCAGCCAGCTCCTGGCCACTGGATCCTCGACCCTGAGCGAGGAGCAGCGCACCTGGGTGCAGGATATCAAGACGAGCGGCGACCACCTCATGGACATGATCAGCGACATCCTTGACCTCTCCAAGATCGAGGCTGGCAAGATAGACCTTCACCGAAAGCCCTTCGACCTCCTCCCCCTGCTCGAGAAGCTCGTCGAGACGATGAGGCCAGCTTCCAGAAAAAAGGGCGTCAGGATCGAACTCGAGGTCGCTCCCGACATCGGCATCCTCGATGCCGACGAGATCCGTGTGCGCCAGATGCTCTACAACCTCCTTTCCAACGCCATCAAGTTTACCCCAGAAGGCCGGTCCGTCGGCCTCCGGGCCCAGGGCCTGGGGGATATGGCCCTCCTTGAGGTCTGGGACCAGGGAATCGGAATTGCGGCAGGGAATCTCGGGCGGATCTTCGAGCTCTTCGAGCAGGTCAGGCAGCCGGATGCGAGCCTTCAAGGGACCGGACTCGGGCTCCCTATAACCAGGCAACTCGTCGAACTCCATGGTGGCCGCATCGAGGTCTCGAGCGAGGAAGGCAAGGGCAGTCGCTTCCTTATTGCCCTGCCCGGGAGGAGCCCCGAGCGGAGGAGCAAGACCCCGGTCGGGGAAAAGGCGACGAGGGAAGAACCCACGGCCAGCTGCGAAGCCAGGATTCTGGTCGTCGAGGACAACCCGGTCAACCGCAAGCTCATCAAGGCCATGCTCGAATCCCATGGCTTCGAGGCGAGCTTTGCGGTCACCGGAGAGGAAGCCGTATCTGTCGCTTCGGCGCGGCACTTTGACCTGATACTGATGGATGTGAACCTCCCTGGCATTGACGGCGTGGAAGCGATGAAGCGCATCAGGAAGGCGCGGGCCGAGGCCGCCGGCACGGATCGCCGTTCCCGGTCGTCCCAGGGAGTGATCATCGCCCTGACTGCCCACGCCATGAAAAGCGACATCGAGCGCTTCTTGGCCGAGGGCATGGACGATGTCATCACCAAACCGATCGACATGGTCCGTCTCTTGTTCGTGCTCGACAAATACCTCAGTGGCATGGCCAGAAGAAACGAGGCGGAGCGGGATACAGGGCCTTCTCCCGGACTCCCCCCACCAGCAGCTGTCGCGCCGTCCAGGATAGGGGAATTTGAGGGACTCGACGAGGAAGGCGGACTCCTCCTGTTGGGAGGCAACCGGCCCCTCCTCGCCGAAATGCTGGGCCTCTTCGCGACGAGCTTTGTGGGCTTCCCCCCGGCCCTGCGCGCGGCCCTGGAGGAGGGCAACTTTACCGAGGCGCGGCGCCTCCTCCACGGGCTCAAGGGCTCCTCCGCGAACCTCGGCATACCAGCCGTCGAGGCTTCCTCGAAGCGCCTCGAGCAGCGCGTTGCCGAGGGGGAGCCCCTCGGCTGCGATGATCCCGCCATAGCAGAGCTTTTCTGCCACCTGTCGACCGCTACCTCATCCATCGGCCGCTACCTTCAGCTCTGAGCTGGAATCTCCGAAAACAGGCAGTGGCCTGGCATCTTTGAGTTATACGCCTTGACGGGATGGCAGCGTGGGGTAGGATCACCTCGTCAAAGATATCGCAGGGCATGGCCAATTGGGGGAAAGGCGCAGTGGGCGCCTTATAGCATGGGACAGAAAGCATGAGAAAACATTCCTTCCTTCCCGCCCTCCCCAGGCCCCTCCCGGTGCTCCTGCTCTGTCTCCTTGCCCAGGCCGGCTTTCCCGACCTTCGTCCTGGTGTCGTCGATCTGACCCAGTGGAAGGGTGGAGCTGCAGTCGATCTCTCGGGAATGTGGCTATTGTCGTGGGATGCCGATGCCGCGGGCCTTCCCCGGGACATCCATGTGCCCGGGAACTGGACGGGAACCACCGCTTCCTCGCGCGGCTCGGGGACCTACCACCTCGATATCGCCCTGCCGGATTTTTCCCCAGAGGCCCTGCCCGGAGGCTTGGCCATCGCAGTGCCTCCGGTGAACTCGGCCTGTGAACTCCTTTGGAACGGAGAGCTGCTGTGGCGTTCGGGGAGGGTATCGGCCGACCTCTCCCAGGTTGTCGAGGATGTGCACCCCGGTCTTGTGTCGCTGCCACCGCGCCCCGGGATCAACCACCTCGACCTTCGCGTAGCCAACCTCCACGACCCGATTGCGGGCATACTTGCCGCGCCGAGGCTCGGCAGCCTCCAGACCCTCGTGGGCGAGCGGGAGCGCAGCCGCATGCTGGACGGCTTCCTGGCGGGCAGCCTCCTCATCATGGGTCTCTACCACCTCGGGCTCTACCTCTTCCGGACCAAGGATCGCAGCTCGATCTGGTTTTCCCTCCTCTGTTTCCTCCTGGCGCTCAGGCAGTTCGACTATGGCGGCTATATCCTCCTCGACAACCTTCCGTGGATCCACTGGGAACTCCAGATGAGGATAGCCTATGGCAGCCGCGCCGGGGGGATCCTCCTGGTCGGGCTCTTCCTCGAAGGACTCATGCGCCCCTCTGTCCCCCGATGGTTCCTGCCCTGGCTCTACATCGGAGCGGGCGGTTACACCCTCTCTGCCCTCCTGCTTCCTGCCAGCCTCTTTGTTCATGGTTCTTTCATCTTGCTGGCCTACTTTGCAGCAACAGGCCTCATCGGGCTCTGGATCGTCCTCCGTTCCCTGTCCGCAGGGATTTCGGGGGCAGAGTTTTTCCTTTCCGGCTACCTCGCCCTTCTGGTAACCTCGGTACACGACAGCGTCAAGACGCTCCTTTCCCTGCCTACGCCCTACCTCGTGTCCGTCGGTTTCCTCGGCTTCATCCTCTTCCAGTCCCTGTCGCTCATCCGGAGCTTTACGGCCTCGCTGGCGAGTTCGGAGGCCAATGCCGTGAGGCTCGAGCGCATGAACACGGAAAAGCAGGGCCTGCTCAGGGAGCTCTACCATCGCAGCAACAACAATATGCAGGTGGTCGCTGCCCTCATGGATTTCCGGGCGATGAAGGTCGCAGGCAGCAGCTTTCCCAAGGTGGTGCAGGATATCCAGAACAGGATCAGCTCGATGGCCGTCGTGCAGCGCATGCTCTACCAGCTGGGCGATCTCAGCCGGATACATCTCGACGATTTTGTCGGCACAGTTGCCGGCATCGTCGCCCGGAACCACAAGCGGGAAGACTGCCCCTTGACGGTCACTGTGGACTCGGAACGCATGCCTGTTCTCATCGACTCGGCCATACCCTGCGGCCTCATCCTGGCAGAACTCATGTCTAACGCCTACGCCCACGCCTTTCCGGGAAGCCGTGAGGGGGAGATCCAGGTCAGGCTGCGGAAATCGGAGGAGGGGCTCATCAGCCTCCGGGTGGCCGACAGGGGCGTCGGCGTGGCCGAGGGCTTCGACCCGGAAAAGACGGGGGGCCTCGGCCTCCAGACCGTGCTCGGACTCGCGCGCGACCAGCTCCACGGCGAAATAGAGTTTACCACAATTGGGGGCTTTGCCTGCGAAGTCCGCTTCCGCGACGACAGCAACAGGCCGAGGCTGCGCGCTTGATGATGCTCTATGACGCGGGGAGCCGTGGACCCGGGACAGGAAGTGGCCGGTGGATTGTGCTGGCAGTCCTGTCGGCGGCCCTGACCCTGGGCCTTGCCGCGGAAAGCCCGATGCCACGGGAAGGGTTCCTGGATCTCAGGGCCTGGGACGGCAGGGCTCCGGTGACGCTCTCGGGAACCTGGAGTTTCAGCTGGCCCGGCGATCCGGAGGGCACCCACCGCCACCTGCCGGTGCCCTCGAACTGGACGACTTTTACGGGAAAGGCCAGGGCTGCGGCGGTCTACGAGCTTGAAGTGATCCTGCCCGATTTCGGAAAGCGCCTGCCGGAGGGTGGCCTGGCCATCGCCCTGCCACCGGTCAACTCTGCCTGCGAACTCAGCTGGAACGGAGCCGTACTCTGGTCTTCCGGCTCCTGGTCTTCCGACCTTTCCCATGTGGTCGAGGACAAGCAGCCAGGCCTTGTGTCCCTCCCCCCCCGGCCCGGTTCCAACACCCTCACCCTCGCCATCGCCAACCTCCACGATCCCGTCGCCGGCATCCTCGAGCCGCCCCGCCTCGGGGGGCTCCGGGACCTCCTGTCCGAGCGCGAGCTTGCCAGGATAGCCGACTGCATCCTGATGGGCAGTCTCATCTTCACCGGATTGTACCATTTATGCCTATTTGCGCTCAGGCGCAGCGACCGGGAATCCCTGTGGTTCGCCCTCGCCTGTTTCCTCCTCGCCCTCCGGCAGGCCTACTATGGCGGTTCCATCCTCCTCGAACTGCTGCCCGGCCTCTCCTGGGACGCCCAGATGCGCATCGCCTACTCGACCTTCATGGGAAGCGCCCTCATCATCGGCCTCTTCCTCGCCGACCTGATGCGGGAGGCGGCCCCCCGCTGGTTCCGTTACTGGATCATCGTGGGGGCGGGTGGGGCTACCCTGGCCATCCTCCTCCTCCCCGCGTGGATCTTCGTGCAGGCATTCTCGCTATTCCAGTTTTATTTCGTGGCTTCCGGATCGCTCGGGCTCTGGGTGCTTTCGCGGGCCCTCATGCGACGCGTACCCGGCTCCGCGCTGTTTTTCGGCGGCTTCCTCGTCCTGTTCGCGACGGGAGTGAACGATACCTTGAAGCCCCTCCTGGCGCTGTCGACGCCCGTCCTCTCGGGCTGGGGACTCCTGGGCTTCGTGTTCTTCCAGTCGATGTCCCTGGTCAGGAAGTTCACGAAGGCCTTCGAGGCCTCTGAGGCCCTCGTGCTCGACCTCGAGCAAAAGAGCGCGGAAAAGGAAGCCCTGACCCGGGAGCTCTACCATCGCGGCATCGGCAACATGAGGCTGGTTTCGTCCTATCTCAGCCTGCATTCGGGGCCGTCCGGCGACGAGCCCCTCCAGGCAGCGGTCGCCGATGTCCAATTGCGGATTGCCTCGATGTCCCTCGTCCAGGGCATGCTCTACGAGTCCGGTGACCTCTGTCTCATCAAGCTCGACGAGTGCGTCTTCAAGATCGCGGACCTCGTTGCCAAGCGATATGGCCGCTCTGCCCGTCCCCTTTCCATCACCATGGTAGCCGACAAGGTCACCGTCCTCATCGATTCGGCCATGCCCTGCGGACTCATCCTCACCGAGCTCATCGCGAATGTGTACGCCCACGCCTATCCGGGCGGCCGGGTAGGCCTCATCAACGTCCGGCTCACCAAGGCTACGGACGGCCTCATCAGGCTCCGCGTCTCCGACCGTGGCGCGGGGATGCCCGCGGGCTCTGATCCCCTTGCCTCCGAGGGCCTCGGCCTCATGACTGTCGTGGGCCTCATCCAGGACCAGCTCCGGGGCAGGGTGACCTTCGCCACCGACACGGGCTTTTCCTGCGACATCAGCTTCCGGGATGACCTTTACTCAGCCCGCGTATAGCCCCCACCGCCACCCACCCGCCGCCTCTTGACCTCGGAGCTTGCCTGTCCTACATTCAATCTGATGATTCAATCAGTAGATTGAATCAAGAGGAGGCTTAGATGGAGAACGTTCCGCTGCTCGTGGGAAAGACTAAAAAACACCTGGCGATCCTCCTGGTCGCTCCCCTTGTGCTTGTTTCAACGCTGCTACTCCTATTGGCCAATGGCCTCCACCAGTACCCCCTGGTTGTCAGCAACGAGGACAGGGGCTTTGACATGCCAATGGCCGGTCCCCTCAACATTTCCGAAAAGCTGGTCTCTGGCATCGACCGGAAGGCCTTTGCGGTCACAGAGCTGGCGACATCCGCCGAAGCCGAGGCCCTATTCAAGGCCGGCAAGGCCAGGGTCTTGCTTACCTTCCCGGCTGAGCTCACGCAGGACATGATGATCAAGGTCGATGATCCGACCTACGTCCTACCCAACAAGATCAGGCTCGAGATCGCTTCGGACAACCCGCTGGCACGGCTCCTTGTCGTGGCAGGCATCGCCAAGGCTGCGCTATCGACCATGGCGGAGGCAGGCGGCGGACTCTCGGCCGACAGCCTGCCTGTGCCCCTGGACCTTGAGTCCCTCGCACTCGGCTTCGGTCCCGCTCCTGGCTACATGTTGACAGCCATCCTGGCCTTCCTCGCCTGGGTACTGACGGGTGTATTTGCCTTTTTTGCCATCTCCTCGATCGTAAAGGAGGGCCGCCTGAGCTTTCCTTCTCCCCTTGCCCCAGCCCTTGTCCTGGTCCTTTCCTTTGCCTTCGCTGGCTGGCTCGAGTACCTCTGCCTTTCCTGGGCGGCATCGGCCATTCTCGGCGCCGCCCTCCCATCGCAGTTCTTCCTTGGTTCCCTGGTGCTCCTCCTCCTCCTGGTGGCCGCCGCCGCCCTCGGCCTGGCGGGAGGTCTCGCTTCGAAGCCGGGCCACCCGAGCCCGGTCATCCCCTATTTGATACTCCCCCTTTTCTTCGGAGGCTTCCTCTTTCCCGTCGAACTCCTCCCGGTCTGGCTGCAGTGGCTGCCCTGGATCTTCCCCCCCTTCTACGGGATCAATGCTGCCCTCGCCGTGGAGCTGGGAAGGAGTAGCAGCTTCCTGCCTGCTTCTATCCTCATCACCTGCCTCTTGGCCCTCCTGTTTTCTGCAGCCTTTGCCGCCGGCCTTTCTGGCCGCGGTTTCCGTGGCCGCGGCCACGGAGGCCGCGGCTCAGGGGGCCACGCCGCTGGCCGCTCCGGCGCAAAGCAGGAGGACCATGCGCCTTCCTCAACCCAATCCGAAGGGAGTACTCCATGAAAGACAGGATTAAGAGGTCAGCCCTTGTCGCCGCCGCCCTCGGTGCCACCCTGGCCGCCCTCCCGGCCCAGAGCTTCGAGGGCATTGTTACCATGTCGATGGCCTCGGCTACCCTCAAAAGCGAGGCGATAGGCTACATGAAGGCCCAGGGCTTCAAGATCCTTCCCAAGACCGAGACCGGAGTCGAAGTCAACGGTGTCACGGGCGGCTATCCGATCATCGATTTCAAGGCCCAGAAATTCTACATCGTCTCGCCCAAGGACAAGTACTATATGACCCTTCCCCTCGGCCAGCTTACCGCGCCGATCGACAAGGTCGCTGTCAAGATCAAGAAGTCGGGGAAGTCGGATAGCATCCTCGGGCACAAGGTGGAGGAGTGGGTCCTCGACGACCCGGCCTCCAAGGCCCAGGCAGGCATCTGGGCGACCGCTGACTTCAAGCCCGGCTTCAACTTCTTCATCAGCCTCCAGAAGACCTCGCCGGTGGAAGGGCTCCTCCTCGGGCGCATGGCCAAGTCCCTGGTGGCCCAGGGACTCTTCCCCCTGGGTGCCTGGGCGAAGGACGCCTCGGGTGCCACTGCTGTCGAGATGCGCATACTCTCCATCGAAGCGGGAAAGGTTGCCGACTCGGAGCTGGCCGTACCCGAGGGCTACGGGAAGATGAGCGACGCCCTCAAGAAGAAGAAATGACATGAAACGCATTGTTATTTTCATAATTGCCTGTGTGTCGGGGGTCGGCGTCTTCGCCTTCGATCTCGGCTACGACCTCGGGGCCGAGGGCTCGGTGCCTGCTTCCATGGAAGTCCAGGGCAGGCTCGTCGGCAGGGCGAGCGTGGGAGCGGACCTTCCCGCATCCCTCTACCTCAAGCTCGAAGTCACTGACCGGAAGCTGCTCTGGGGCCTCCCCGGGCTCCAGTTCACGCCCCTGGACACGGAGCTCCTGGGCACCTTCGAGTACCTCGGGGATGCGGCTACAATCGGCCTGACTGCAGGCTTCAAGGGCTCGGCTCTCCTCGGCTCTGGTGCGAATGCGGGACAGAGCGCGCTCGGGGCCTTTGTCAGGTCCTCCCTCCCCCTCTTCGGTGACATTCTCAGCCTCGACGGCGAGCTCCGCGCCACGAGCGACTTCGCGGGCATCTATGGCCGGGTCGAGCTTGCACCGACACTCTACCTCCCCCTCGAGCGACCCCTGATGGTGGAGATCAAGCTGCTGGCCGACGGAATCCTTGGCAATTATGGCAATGCCGGGGGCACGGGACTGTCCTCCCTGAGCTTCGGTCCGAACCTCACCATGGCCATCATGCCTGCGCTCTCGTGCTCGCTTTTCGCCCGCTACTGCCAGGTCTTTCCCGGCGACCGCCTCCGTGCCCTCGGCTCGACCCTCGAAGTCGGGGCCCTCTTCTCCGCATCCGTAGAGGGCCTGAGCAAGTGAGGGCGGCCGGGTGAGGACGGCCGGGTGAGGGCAGGCAGGTGAGCGCCCCCAAACGCCGCTACTCCAGCGAAGCCGATCCCACGAGGCAGCGCATCCTGGCAGCCGCCCTCGAGTGCATCTCCAAGACCTCTGCGGGGAAGCTCTCGGTGCGTGCCATTGCGGCGACCGCAGGGGTCAACGTCGCCACAGTGCACTACTACTTCCGCACGAAGGATGCCCTGGTCACCGAGGCCCTCGGGCTGTTTTTTTCCCCCGTTACGGCGCGGCTCCAGTCCCTCCTCGAGGGCGAGGGGGACGCGCGCTCGAGGCTCGAGGGCTTCCTCCTCTTCTACATCGAGCAGTTCCACGAGTACCCGGGCATCTTCACGAGCCTTATCGAGGCGATCATCGCCTCCGACATCCCCGGCGATCCCGATGCGCCCAATGCCTACGAACGGGCCCTCCTCGGGGTCATTGGCCTCGGCCGGCCGAGGATCATGGAGCTCGTGCGCGCGGTCACAGGCCGCGATGACGAGGTTGAACTTGCGCTCCGGACCCTCCAGTTGATGACAGGCGTCGTTCACCCCATGTTCCTGTCGACCATACCCCTGGGCCAGTTCGGCGTCGATTTCCGCGAAAGGCAGATCAGGCAGCGCTATGTGGCCCTGTTGGTCGACTCGCTGGGCGCACCGAGCCCAGCGCCTCGGTGATAGGAAGCTGCGCGCCAAGCCTGCCGGCCGACCGCCCCCCCTGCCCCCAGCCCCCGCCCGAAGCATAGCCTGGAGCCCCTACCGGCTGGCTATCTTCGCCGAGCTTGACATAGCGTTGAAAACAATGGAAAATACCCCTGAATTACCCCAACATGCAGGAGTCCTTCGCATGGATGACGATATTCTCACGATTGAGGAAGTCGCGCGCTACCTCCGCGTTTCCGAGCGAACAGTCTACGACTGGGCACAGAAAGGGGAGATCCCTTCGGGCAAGATCGGGACAGTCTGGCGCTTCAAGAAAACCGAGATCGAGCGTTGGGTCAACGAAAGGCTGTCGTCCAACCGCTCGTCATCGGTTTTCAGCGTCGTGCAGATCCAGAACATACTCTCGCCCGACCGCGTGCTGTTCCTGAGCCACGCCAAGAAGCGCGACGCACTCATAGCCCTCGCCGAGAACCTCGCCGGCGCGCCCCAGATAAAAAGCCGCCAGGAGCTCGTGGCCGAGATACTGCGCCGCGAGGAGCTCATGAGCACGGCCATAGGCAGAGGCATCGCCATCCCCCACGTCCGCCTGTCATCGGTGACCGACCTCGTGGTGTCGGTGGGCGTGAGCCAGGCCGACATAATCGATTTCCAGTCCCTGGACGACGTGCCGGTGCGGCTGCTGTTCATGATCGCCGCCGCCTACAACCAGCACGCGTACTACCTGCAGACCCTCAGCTTCTTCAGCTCGAAGCTGAAGAACAACCAGCTCCGCGCCGCCTTGGTGGCGGCGAAGACCGCGCAGGAAGTCTACAC
>CAIJMU010000023.1 GCA_903821875.1 uncultured Spirochaetota bacterium | reverse complement strand
GGCCATGGTCAAAACGCTGACAGAACAGGACAAACTCCTCGCCGAGATCGACGAGGCCTACCACAAATTCCACGCCGACCCGGATCTTAGGTCTATTTACGAGGGTCGCCTGAAGTGGCAGATGGACCAGGCGACAGCCCTCGCTGTGGCCAAAGACGAGGGGCTGGCTGAGGGTGAGGTCAAGGGTAAGGCCGAGGGTAAGGCCGAGGGTAAGGCTGAGGCCGCCAGGAATCTTAGACAGCTGGGAGTGAGCCTCGACATCATCGCCAAGGCGACAGGCTTGTCGCCGGAAGAGCTTGGGAAGCTGTAGCCAGAAAGGAGAAGAATCCAGGGGGGGGTCGGTCCAGGATCGGCCCTCGGGCTCAGCCCCTCAGCCCATCCTCGCGCTAGTCCATACTCTCCATCGCCACCCTGCCACCCCGATCACATACCGTACCAAGCGCCTGCAATCCAATCTTGCGGCCTCGTTGCGACCACGGTACAATCGACAAATCTTATAGAATCGAAGGAACTCAGAATGAGCACAAGAATGTCGCGCGTCGCCCTGCCCTTCCTCGCCTTCCTTGTCCTCGCAACCTCCCTGTTTGCCCAAAACGGGGGCGCCCAAAGTAGCTCCCCGTCCGCCGCGCCACCTGCCCGGGCGGCCCTGGTCATCGGCAACTCTGCCTACAAGGGCAGCCCCCTGCCCAACCCTGTCAACGATGCCACTGACATCGCCGCGAGTCTGAAGGAGGCGGATTTCGAGGTGCTGCTCCGCACCGATGTGGACCTGGCCGGGATGGAGCAGGCCCTCGCCGATTTCCAGAAACTCCTGAAGGGCAAGGACACGGCTCTTTTGTACTATGCGGGACATGGCGTCCAGGTTGGCGGCGAGAATTTCCTGATTCCCGTAAAGGAGGACATCCAGAGCGAGGTGCAGGTCAAGACCAAGGCGGTGGCCCTGGGCGACCTCCTCGATAGGGTGAAGGGAGCGGGCGTAAAGACAGCATTGGTATTTTTGGATGCCTGCCGCGACAACCCCTTTCCGGGGTCCAGCCGCTCTGGCAGCCGCGGCCTTGCCGTCGTGGCGCCACCACCTGAGGTTGAGACCTGCATCGCCTACGCCACCCAGCCGGGTAACACGGCCCAGGACGGCAGTGGCCGGAACGGCGTCTTTACCGCCGCCATGCTCAAGAACCTCGGGACACCAGGGGCGAGCCTCTCTGACCTGATGACAAGCGTGATCGCCGACGTGAAAACTGCGACGGGTGGCAAGCAACAGCCCCGCGTGGACAATGGCTTGTCGAAGTCCTTCTACTTCGTCGACCCGGCGCTTGCCGCTGCCCGCGCCCAGGCTGCCCTCGACAAGTCCAAGTCAGAGCTGGCCAGCCTCGACACGGCCCTCGCCGACCTCCAAAAGCGCATCGCCTCCTCGGGGGATGCCCAGGCTACGCAAAAGCTCCAGGTGGAGCAGCAGCGCCAGCAGGCCCTCCAGCAGGCCAAGGCCCTGGAAGCCCAGAACCTCGCCGCGACCGCTGCCAAGCAGCAGGCTGCTGCCGAGGTGGCTGCCAAACTGGCTACAGAAAAGGCTGCTGCTCAAGAGGCCAGCCTCAAGGCGCAGAGTGATTTGTCCAACCTCGCCGCCGCGCGGCGGGCGGAACTCGACAAACTGGCGCAGGCTGCGGCGAGCGACAATCCGGATGTGCTTATTGATACGGTGGAGCGCCTTGAAAAAGTGCTGGCTGAGGTGGACGGGCAGTACGCGGCCGCCCTGAAGCGGAGCCTCGATGCGGCTAACTCGGGATGGGACAAGCAGCTGGTGGTGATCAAGGCTCAGCAGCCGGATATTACTGAAAGTGACGCGGAGTTCGCCGTCAGGCAGGGGCAGGAAAAAACGGAGCTTGAGGACAAGCGCCAGGCCGAACTCGGGAGCACCCGTGCCAACATCGAGGGCCAGCGGACAAGCCAGACTGCCAGCATGCGGAGCCAGTTCAATGACACGCTCAATACCCTTAACACCAGGGTCTGGACTGTCACGGGCAGCAGCGCAGCCCTGACCATTGGGACCTTTGACCGGAACGCCAAGACCTGGCCTTTTGCCGTTGGCTCGGCGGATCCAAGCCTTCCCATGGTACCGGTTAACGTAGTGGTCGACCTAGGAAACGTCGCAGACCAGAAGGCGGCGATTCTGTCACTTGACGCCGCAGTAAAAGCCAAAGCCTTGATAGCTGAGTTCGACTGGGGAATAACCCGCGATACTGCCAACAAGCGCTACGCGATAGACATCAGGGCGGTGCGGGTGAGGAACCTGACCTCAAACGAGGCGGTGGCGCAGGCCAGTCCGAACCAGCGCGCGGCGTATTTTGTGACGGGGAAGCGGGCAAAGCCGACGGCAGCGGTGGGCAGCATCAGCATTGCCGGAAGCGCGAAGGACGGAGCCGGAGACGTCTATATAGATGGGCTGAAGGTCGGCAGCCTGCCCTATAGCGCGAAGATGGCGGAGGGGAACTTCAAGGTTGAGGTGAGGTGGCCGGATGATGGCGCCATGCCCTTTGCAAAGGCTGTAGCCATCGCCCCTGGTCAAACGACCACGGTGAAGGTGGCGGACAAGCTCATCATCACAGTCGGTGGCAAGGGCCCCGCCGGTGGCTTTGTCTTCTACGACAAGGGCAATTATTCTGACGGCTGGCGCTACCTCGAAGCCGCGCCCAAGGACCAGAGCACGAACATAGTCTGGTGGAATGGCAGCTATAAGGACATCCGCACCAACACCGCAGTCGGCTCCGGCAAGTCCAACACCGACGCCATCATCGCCGCCCAGGGCAGTGGAAACTACGCCGCGACCCTCTGCAAGAACCTCTCGATCGGAGGCTTTTCCGACTGGTTCCTGCCGTCAAAGGATGAACTGGGCCTGATGTACACGAACCTGAAAAAGGCAGGTCTGGGTGGGTTCTCCGGCTCCTGGCTGTGGTCCTCCTCTCAGGACAGCAGCGTCTACGCATGGAGCCAGGATTTCTCCGATGGCAGACAGGGCCTCAGCCGCAAGTACAGCGGTTATTCTGTCCGGGCTTGTCGGGCCTTTTAACCTTTATCCATTTATCCATTATCTTGGGGGTTTGGGGGGCGTGCCCCCCAATCTTCCGAGGCGGAAAGGATGAGTCGTGGCTTTGTACTATGACCTGCCGGTTTTCAAGGACGTCTACAAGCTCACGCTCCTCCTCTTTTCGCTTACGCAGAATTTCGCCCGCGAGTACAAGTTCACGCTGGGGCAGGACATGAAGCTGGAACGAAGTCTAGCGCAGCGTTAAACTCGACTCTGCGTGGACCTCAAGCTCATCACCATAAAAAGGCAATCGGAACTTGCCCTCCTCATACGGAGCCCTTGGGGTCTGACCCCAAGGGTTTGACTATGCATCTCCCATGAGCTTGAGCCGCAATTCATTTCAGCGAAGGTTCTGATCCCTGCCTATGTGGCCATGGAGTTTCTGGCTCAGCTCCGTGCACGCGACATCGACGAAGCCCGCCTCTTCCCCAATTTCGACGCCCTTGCTGCGGAGCTCTCGCCCTTCATCACGAACGGGGAGGCGAGGGTACCGGGGTTGGGGTAGGAAGGGGCGGGACAACCCTGGTCAGACCTCATTTTCTGCCAAGACTGCGGGGTCTCCAAGCGTTTTTCGCACTTCTGGAGTCAACCCTCTTCATCCCAAGCTATTTTGAACGGCCATATACAGCGTAACTCGCCGATACTTCCAAGGGGGACCCAATGATAAAGACCCTTCACATACAAGGTTTCAAGTCAATCAGCGACCAAGCGCTGGAGTTGGGCCGTGTGAACTGCCTGATCGGGGCGAATGGTGTCGGAAAGAGCAATGTTCTTGAGGCGCTCGGCGTGCTCGGTGCGGCGGCGAATGGGGTCGTTGATGACGAGAGCCTCCTTCGCCGTGGCGTCAGGGCTGGCTTACCGCGCCTCTACAAGAGCTCATTCGCTACCGCGAGGACCCCTGCCCAAATAACTTTGAGCGCCGAAGGCTTGCATGGTGAGCTGTATCGCGTATCCCTCCTGAATCCCCTTGAGTCGCCCGAGCCTGCCTGGTCCTATAAAACGGAACTTCTCAGCGACGGACAAGAAACCCTCGTATCGGATGGGGTGAGAAGTCCCAAGAAAAATCCCAAGGCCAGCATGGCAGCGCTACGCATGGCGGAAATCCTGCCTGCGAATCCTGCAGCTTTGCTCATGGAACGACTTCAAAACTACGCGATCTACTGCCCGAATACGCCGACATTACGCGGGATCATTCAGGACATGCAGTCTCGAAGCCCCGTCGGCCTAAACGGAGGTTCGCTCGCCGATGGCTTTGCCGAGTTGCGCAGGGCCTTCAGAAATGCTGAAGCGGAGACTCCCTACGACGAGCTTCTCGGACTAATCGATTGGGTTGCTGACATCCAGACAACCAGCCAGGGGATTAATCTCCTCTCGCCTAAAGTCCCGCGATCCAAGCTCATGCTCAAATTTACCGACCGCTATATGAACGCAAGCCGCAACGAGCTTACCGCCTACGACGCAAGCGAGGGAGCTCTGTATATCATCTTTTGCGCGATACTCTGCATCCTCCCTGCTTCGCCGCGCCTTTTCGCCGTGGATAATCTCGATCAGGCGCTGAATCCCCGCCTTGTGGCGGGCCTGGCCTCGCGGCTTTCTACTTGGCTCAAGCAAAACGGCGTTGACCGGCAGATCATATTCACTGCACACAATCCCGCAGTGCTCGACGGACTCGACATCACTGATCCGGATGTTCGCCTCTTTGCGGTGGAGCGAAACAGTGAGGGCATGACCAGCATTCGCCGGGTCGAACTCGATGCCGAACTGCTCGAGAAAAATAAGGAGTACCCCTTGTCTCGGCTCTGGATGATGGGCACCTTGGGAGCCGTGCCGAATGTCTGACCTGCGCATAGCCCTGATCCCGGAAGGCACTACCGACTATGAGGTTATCAATGCTGCCCTACGTGCCATTCTGGGCAACCGGCCTTTTGTACTCACAGCGTTCTATCCGGAGAAGACTCAGCCGGAATTCGGTGCCGGTTGGGGCGGAGTCCTGAAATGGTGCAATCAGGCAGCCGAGTCTGGCTACACCTCATTGGAAAGCTATCCAGTGCTTTCTGGCTTTGACCTTGTCATCATTCATGCCGATGCCGACGTTGCCTCGAAGCGCTACGGGAATTGCGGACCCGCCATTGAGGAACTCGCGATTCGCAGAGCTTGGGGTGCATTACCGTGCGCTGTGCACTGTCCCCCGCCTTTGCCAACCGTCGAGTGCCTTGAGCGAACGATTACCGGATGGTTGGGAGGCGCAATCCCAGGCAAGCAAACAGTATTCTGCATTCCCTCTAAATCGACAGGAACCTGGCTTGCCGCTGCCTGTTTCCCCTCAACTCACCGGATTTTGCGTGATGGCGAGTGCGACCTGGGTCTTGAGGATAGACTGTCCACTTTGAAGCGTGATGAGAAAATCAAGAAGACAGCCGCGCAATATAGGGCGAAAGCATCGCGCGTCACGAACAACTGGGACAGCGTAAAATCGCTATGTTCAAGCGCCCAGCGCTTCGAGGCAAAGTTTTTATCAATCATTCCCGCCAAGTAATACTAGGAACAATCGTAGGTCGGACCCTCTACGGGAAGCTGCTGTATTCTGGGGCTGTCCCCGGGCAAGCGTCGGTGCCGGGTGCACTTTTGGGGCGGCATCCTGCTTGGGCAAAAGGTACGGAAGGATATATACGTGCGTTCTAAGCAGGATCCGTTGATGGGGGTAGGGCATGAATGTTACTGAGCTTGTCATTCAGGAAGCAAGGAGTCTGCCGCTGGCCAAGGCTCGGGAAGTTCTTGATTTTATCTTGTTTCTAAAGCAGCGGGAAGAAAGTGCGTTCATCGGGCAGGTAGCCGAGACATCCCTCGGAACGCTCTGGAATACTCCGGAGGAGGACGAGGCATGGAAGGACTTGTGAGGGGAGACATCATCGTAATTCCCTTTCCATTTTCCGATCTCAGCGCAAAGAAGCGACGTCCAGCCGCCCTCGCGGCGATCGCGGAGCGCAACGCGGCCATAATCCTGGGAAGCCTGGAATAAAGGTTATCCAAAAAGACGAAACCTTTTCCCTCGAAGAAGTCTTTGAAGCCTATCACTGTTGCCGTCGCCACAAACGTTTATCTATGACAGCTATTCCTGCCGCGTCGGAAAGGGCACGCACTTCGGCATCGGGCGGGTAAAGCGCTTTATCCGCCAGTGCTCGGTGAACCACAGGCACGAGGCCTGGTGTTCGTGCCTCGAATCCGCGACTGGCTCGCGCGTGAGCGCCTCCTTGAACTGCATCCAAGGAAAATCAGGTTGCAGCGCCACGAGAGGGGAGTGCCCTTTCTCGGCAGCTTCATCCTCCCCGGCCGCGTGTATCCGGGGACCCGGCTGCAAGCGAATTTCGCATCTGCAATCGAACTTCAAAACGCTGTGGTTCAAGAGAAGCCATCGAGTCGGGCTGAAACCGATGCCTTTCGCTCCTCTATGAACTCGTACCTCGGCATACTCGGGCACAGCAATTCATGGCGCTTCCGGACTGGATTGCTGCGATCGCGGCTCTCCCCCTGGTGGAAACGGAGGTTCGTGCTGCCGACGGCTGCAGGGAAGTTTTCTACCGCTTCACAAGCTCGGTTTCCCACAGCGTCTTCAGCTAGCACATCCCCTCATATGAACATATGAGCATGTGTTCATATGAGGGAGTGTGTTTCCTCCGAAGCCAGTGATGAAATCATGGGGTCTCCCGTCAGCGTCTTCGGGAAAGGCATAAAGCGCTTTTGTCTCCAAAGGATGGCAAGCGTGGGCAGTTTCAATCTGCCAAGAGGCAGTGTCTTGAAAGGAAGATAGCTTCCTGGCACTAAAACCATCCGTTTTTGGCCCAAGCTGCTGTGGAGCCCTCGGGGCCCCGCAGGCGCCGTCCTTTGGGCCGTGAACTCAGACACCCGGCATTTTCCGCGAGCCAGGCTTGACGAAGGCTTCGCCCCTTGCGCAGAGGGGACATTCGGCTGCGTCCCAGCTGCTCGCGGGCAGGGTAGCGGCGGCGTAGAGGGGCCATTCCACAGGGATTCCCTCTGCCCGCCTGTCGACGATGCAGGCCAGGGCGACGACATGCCCTCCGGCGGCCCGTAGGGCTTCTGCGCACTCTCCGGATGATTTGCCTGTAGTTATGACATCTTCGACTATGAGGATCCCCTGGCCCTGCCTGATCTCGAAGCCCCGGCGTAGGCTCATCTTCCCCGCCTCGTCGCGCTCGGTGAAGATGGCCGGAAGGCCAAGTGACCTGCCGAGTATCCAGGCGGGCAGGATGCCGCCCATGGCAGGTCCCACGACGAGGTCGAAGGAGAGCTCGCCCGAAGACAGGGCGTCGCGGAGGCGGGCACCCACCTTCATGAGGGCCTCCTCGGCGCGGTCCGGGTACTCAAGGAGGCGGGCGCACTGGAAGTAGCGGTCCGAGTGCCGGCCAGACGAGAGGAGGAAGTGCCCCTCGAGCATGGCCTGTGATTCCTTGAGGAGTTCGATGGATCTCTGCACGCTGGTCTCCTTGTGCTGTCGTGTCCGGAGCTTCCGGACCCTTTTCCCGCAGTTGCGGGCCGCTATCCCCGATCCGGGCTGGCGCGCCTCTGCCGCGAACGCCACCTTGGATCCTGCGCCGCCCCGACGATCGCTGCCACTGATGCGTGGCCATGTGCCGCCAGGAAGGCTTTCAGACCTTTGAGTATATCGCACATCGTGTCGGGATCAGCGAAGGTAGCCGTTCCGACCTGCACGGCGACCGCTCCTGCCATGAGGAACTCGATCGCGTCCCCGGCTGTGGAGATTCCCCCCATGCCCACCACGGGTATGGAAACCGCCCCGGCGACCTCAAAGACCATCCTGAGCGCGATGGGCCTGATCGCGGGTCCGGAAAGGCCTGCTGTCACATTGTCGAAGACGGGGCGGCAGCGCTCGATGTCGATGGCCATGGCCTTGAAGGTGTTGACCAGGGAGAGGGCGTCGGCGCCGGATTCCTCGCAGGCCCGGGCTACGGCCACAAGATCGGGGGCATTGGGTGATAATTTCACCATGAGGGGCTTGCCCGTCCGCATGCGCACGAGGCGCACGACCTCGGAGGCAATACCGGGGTCGAGGCCGAAGTTCATGCCTCCCTGCCTGACGTTCGGGCAGGAAACATTGAGCTCGATGGCATCGACGCCCTCGGCCGCGTCGAGGAGGGCTGCCCCCTCCTCGTAGGCTTCGAGGCTGCCTCCCGAGAGATTGGCGAAGACTATGGTCCCGAGGGCGCGCAGTCCAGGCAGCTCCTTTTCGATGAAGGCAGGAATGCCGGGATTCTCGAGGCCGATGGAATTGATGAGCCCGGCAGGGGTCTCGTGGAGACGGATGCCCCTGTTGCCCGCACGGGGCTCGAGGGTCAGGCCCTTGCTGCAGATTCCGCCAAGGGCTCCGGCATCCACCAGCCCCGCGTATTCGTGGCCGTAGCCGAAGCTGCCGGAGGCGGCGATGACGGGGTTGCGCAGGTGAAGGCCAGCGAAGGAAACCGAAAGCCCGGGTTCCCTGATATTCGCGATCGGGATATCACTCATCGAAGACCAGCTCGTCCGAAGTGAATACCGGGCCCTCCACGCAGGCCCTCCGGTTGCCCCCGGTCGTGCGCACCGCGCAGCCGAGGCAGGCTCCGACCCCGCAGGCCATCCTCCGTTCGAGGCCCAGGAGGGCGGGAACGACGGCCGCCTTCGCGAGCGTGGCGACTGCACGCAGCATGGGCTCGGGGCCACAGGCCAGGATCAGCGAATAATTGCACGCTTCGAAGGAGTCCAGGACGCGGCCCTTTCTCCCAATGCTGCCGTCTTCGGTGCTTATGATGAGCACTCTGGCTGTGCTGGCCTCGAGGCCCCAGCTGCCCGAGCGGAATCCTGCGTGCAGGTCATGGCTTCCAGATTCGAGCCCCTTCGCGAGGAAGAGGAGGGGGGCAAGTCCTATGCCACCTCCCACGAGGGCGAGGGGCTTGTGTCCCCCGGCCGCGCCTGCGCGGGGCCAGAGGCCACGATCCTTCCAGGCTGAGCCCAGGGGACCTTCGAGCATGACTGCGTCGCCGCTCCGGAGCTCCGAAAGTTCGAGGGTGCCAGGCCCCCGTCCGGCGATCGCAAAGGAGAGCCAGAGCGGCCCTGCGTCGTAGACCGAGATGGGCCTGCCGAGCAGCACCCGCGACCTGGCGGCGCGGAGCATGAAGAACTGGCCGGGCCGGGGCACGGCCCCACTCCAGCTTGTGCGAAGTTCAAAGGTACCCGGCGCGAGGACAAGGTTTTCTGTAACCACCTCGCGCGCGTAGGAGCGGCGGGAGTCGCAGCCACCCGCTGCTGGGACTACCATCACTTCGCCGCTCCGCCTGGCGCGCAGGCTGCGGCAAGATCGTCACGCATTGTGCAGGCGGCAGCCCGGGCAGCCTCCGCAGCCTCTTCGAGGCCGGTGAGCGCCGGGTCGAGTCCTGCCGCAGACCAGGCCTTGAGGATGGAGCGGCTCGCGTTGACAACCCCTCCGTTGCCCAGGCCGTCGTGGCGGTCGAGGAGGAGGGCTGCATCCTCAGCAGCCCCTCCCTGGGCACCATAGCCGGGGATCAGCACGAAGACGCCCCTCAGGCGCTGCCTGAGGGAGGCTGCCTCCTGTCGCTCTGTGCAGCCCAGCACCGCCCCGAGGGCGCCGTAGCCGTGCCGGCCACGGCCCCGGTCCGAGAGTCCGGCAACGCGTTGGGCGACTTCATCATAGACGTGACCACCCTTGGCGAGTTCGAGGGCCTCGAAGTCGCGCATGCCGGGGTTGGAGGTACGGACGAGGGCGAAGAGGCCCTTGCCCCGGCGTTCCGCCACCGCCAGCCAGGGCTCGATGGAGTCGAGGCCCATGTAGGGGTTGAGGGTTACGCAGTCCGCCTCGAACTCTCCCTCGAGGTGGGCCCGGGCGTAGCGGCTTGCCGTGTCGGCTATGTCCCCCCGCTTGATGTCTGCAATTACGACAATTCCCTTCGAGCGGACAAGCCGGAGCGTTTCTGCGTAGGCCCGGAGGCCCGCGAGGCCGAGTTCCTCGTAGTAGGCTATCTGGACCTTGAAGCAGGCCGCATAGTCGGCCGTCGCCTCGATGAGGGCACTGTTGTAGGCGAGGATGGCCTCGGCCGGGCTTGCGTAGGACTCCCGGACCCTCGGGGGCAGATATTCCACGGTGGTATCAAGTCCAACACAGACGGGGCCGCGCGAGGCTACCGCTTCGAAGAGCCTGTCAAAGGCGGGTGAATTGTCAGGAGTGTTCATATGCGATCCTTCCTTCCTTGATGGTCATGAGGATGCGGCCCCGGAGCCTTCGTCCGGCCACAGGGCTGTTTTTTCCGCGCGAGCGGAAGCGTTCCGGATCGACTGTCCAGGAGACTTCCGGATCGATGAGCACAAGGTCGGCCCTCTTACCGACAGCGAGAGTACCCCTGTCCCCGAGTCCGAGTATGGCCGCGGGCATGGCGCTCATCATCCTCGATATGAGGCGGTAATCCATGCGTCCCTCTCTGCCAGGCGTTGCGGCAAGGGCCACTGAAGCGAGGGAGAAGGCTGTCTCAAGGCCACTGAAGCCGGGAGCTCCGGCTGCCTTGTCGGCTGCGCTGTGTGGGGCGTGGTCCGTGGAGATGGCGTCAATTGTTCCATCCAGGATGCCTTCAAGGAGTGCCCGGCGATCATCCTCGCCCCTGAGCCAGGGATTGACCCGGCCCTTTCCCGAGGCGCCCAGGGCCGAGGCGTCGTCCTCGGTGAGGGCCAGGTGGTGGGGCGTCACCTCACAGCTGATCTTCATGGTTGTCAAGGTTTTTTTCGCCTCCCGGACGAGGGCCAGCGATTCCCGCGTCGACAGGTGGGCAAGATGGAGGCGGCAGCCTGTTTCCCTGCCGAGCCTGATGGCACGTTCCACTCCCCTGATTTCCGCCTGCCGGTCGGCTTCCCTCGCCGCAGGAGAGGAGTACCATGCCTCGGCAACCTCTCCCTGGCCAGGGGTCGCGGCACCGAGCTCGCAGTGGCAGATCACCAGGAGGCCAAGGGCAGCAGCCTTCTGCATAGCCTCGCGCATGAGGCCCTCGTCGTCCACGTCCCGTCCGTCGTCGCTCAGCGCAAGAAGGCCCGAAGCCTGTAGTTGTGAAGGCATGGCAGGAAGCCTGTCCAGATGGCCTGTGCCCGCGCCACAAAGGCCCTCGGTCAGGGTGAGGGCCGGGTAGTAATCGACGAGGCCCAGGTGCAGGGCGCGGTTCCGGGTCGCCAGGGCGAGGGTGGAGCTGTCCGTTGCAGGCCTGGTGTTGGCCATGGCAAGCACCGTGCCAAAGCCCCCAGCGACCGCCGCCAGACAGCCGGACTCGAGGGTCTCCTTGTCCGGGAAACCCGGGTCGCGGAAGTGCGCGTGGAGGTCCACGAAGGCCGGCATGAGGAGGAGGGGGCGGCCGTCCTCCGACCTCGCGTCGATATCAATGTGGGTATCATGGTCGCTTCGGGCCCGGTCGGCCTTCGAGCCCTCGCCCCCGGGGCTCAGGGCCGCAATGATGCCATCGCGCACGAGGAGCTCTCCTGGGCAGTCCAGATCCGCGTCCACCAGACGGAGGTTCCGGAACCTCAGCGTCATCAGAGGTCGACCTCGCCCCTGGCCTCGTCGCAGTACTCGCAGCGGTAGACACCCTGCTCGCGGTCGGTGAGGAGGAAGACCTGGGGCGCTGCCTTCTCCATCTGCGTCACGCAGCGGGGGTTCCTGCAGACGAGGACATTCTCGACGCGGTCGGGGAGTTTCATGTGGATCTTCTCGGTGAGGATCTCGTTCTCGATGACGTTGACCGTGATGTCGGGATCGATGAGGCCCAGGACGGCGTAGTCGATGGCGATGGTCTCGTCGATCTTGAGCATGTCCTTCTTGCCCATCCCCTTCGAAGGCGCGTTGACGATGAAGGCCACCGGGACGCCGGCCTTGTCGAGCCTGAGCCAGTTGAAGATATGGATGCCCTGGCCGGCCTTGATGTGGTCTATGACGAGGCCGTTCCTGATCCTGCCGATGTTCAGCATTATGAGACTCCTAGCAGCGAGGCGATGAGCGCCATCCGGGCGAACATCCCGTAGCGCACCTGGGCGAAGTAGGCGGCTCGCGGGTCGGCATCGACTTCCACCGCTATCTCGTTGACGCGGGGGAGGGGGTGGAGGACGGCGAGGTCGGCCTTGGCCAGGCGCATCCTGGCCGCGTCGAGGATAAAGCTGTCCTTGAGGCGGAGGTAGTCCTCCTCGTTGAAGAAGCGCTCCTTCTGGACCCGTGTCATGTAGAGGATGTCGAGGCGCGGGAGGACCCCCTCGAGGTCGGAGGTCTCGAGGTACTCGATGCCTTCCTTCTCGAAGACCTCCTTGGTGATGAAGTCCGGCACCTTGAGTTCGTCGGGCGATACGAGGATGAAGTGGTTGTCCGGATAGCGCGCGAGTCCCTGCGCAAGGGAATGGACGGTCCTCCCGAAGCGGAGGTCACCACAGAAGCCCACGGTCAGTCCCTCCGTCCGGCCCTTCAGGCTCCGTATCGCCAGGAGGTCGGTGAGGGTCTGGGTCGGATGGTGGTGGCCACCGTCACCGGCGTTGATCACTGGCACCGTCGAGAATCGCGAGGCGAGGAGGGCTGCTCCCTCCTTGGGATTGCGCATCGCGATGACATCCGCGTAGGCGGATACCGTGCGGATCGTGTCGGCAAGGCTCTCACCCTTGGAGGCCGAGCTCGAACCTGGCTCGGCGAAGCCGATGACACCGCCTCCGAGCCTGAGCATCGCGGCCTCGAAGGAAAGCCTCGTCCTCGTGCTCGGCTCGAAGAACAGTGTTGCGAGGATCCTTCCCCGAGCAGCGTCGAGCCACCTCTCTGGCTCGCGTTCCATCGAGCCGGCGAGGCTGAACAAGCCATCGAGCTCCTCGAGGGTAAAGTCCCTCGGGCCTATGAAATGCCTGCCTTTCAGCATGGATTCCTCCTTGGGATGAAGTGGTAGCGATCGGCGGGGGGTAGCTGCGGAATGTGGCCGTTGTCAGGGAACGGCGAAAAAAAAGCCGCCCCATGGGCGGCAGCAATGCCAGAATCATTCAGCAATGGTAGTTTCGGAGCCCACTCCAGGGGGATGGAAACCGGAAGGCCCTTGGGAATGCCAAGGAAAAACCTTGCGCAATAGCAGCGGCGGGAGCCCGAATCGCTTCGGGTTTCGGTGAACGCTTCCATCGTCCTTCGACCTCCTCGCTCGGGGCGGGACACTAGCACGGCGCCTCCGGGCTCCGCAAGGGGTTTCAGCCATCCGGGGGAAGCGGTTCCTTGTGTCCTCTGCCAATTGCTATCGTGGATACGGTCTTGTATACAGACTGGAGGGGGGCATCTTCCAGAACTCTGCAATTTCCCAGGCTTGTAGGACAGTCACTGACAAAACTGTGTTAATTGTCAAGTCTTCGAGAATCGTATAGAATCCCTGTCGTCAGCTTATGCAGATGTGTATTCGCCCTTGTTCCAAGGAGCAACCATGGCCCTTCCAGACCTGGATTTCGTCCTCCGCTTTCTCAACATCACGCTCATGGACCTGGCGCTCTCAGGGGACAATGCCATCGTCATAGGCATGGCAGCCGCGTCCCTGCCCCCTGACAAGCGTCGCTTCGCCATCATGCTCGGAGGCCTTTTGGCTATCGCTCTCCGGATCGGTTTGACGACGATCGCAACCCTGCTGATGCTCGTTCCCTACCTTTCGGCTGTCGGGGGAATAGTCCTCGTCTGGGTAGTCTGGAAGCTTCTCAAGCTGGATGCGGGTCCAGAAGTGGTGAACGAAGCGGAAAAAGAGTCGGCATCCACCTTCCGCCAGGCTATTGTCCTGATCCTTGCAGCCGATTTCATGATGAGCGTCGACAACGTCATCGCCATTGCCGGTTCCGCCCATGGTTCGGTCCCCCTCCTCATAGCGGGGCTCCTGATCAGCATGCCCCTCCTGATGTTGACCGGTGGGGTCATTTCCTCCCTCATCGACAAGGCACGGTGGCTCGTCTACGTCGGAGCCATCGCGATTTCCTTCACTGCGGCCCGCATGGTCTTCGAGGACAAGGCCATCGAGCTGCGCTTCCCCCTCCCCGGCCCGGTTCCCCTCGTCATCTCAGCGGCCCTCGCCTTCCTCCTCCCGCTCGCCTGCGTCGGGATACAGAAGGGGCTGGCCATGCGGCGGCTTCGCATCGCGGAAAAGGTCGAAGCCAATTACGACCATAATTTCCCGACGCGATGAGATGGGCCCTTCCCGGGGCAATATTGACTTTCCCGCTGCCCGTGCTAGACTGATCCGCTGCATGCGGCCGGAGGGCAGAGCCCTCTGGCCCATCATTCACACGAATCACTGGAGGAATCCATGGTAATCCTGCTTGCGGACGCCTTCGCTCCGGACCTTCCCGGGCGCCTGGCGTCGTATGGCGAAGTGACGTCCGACTTCGGCCGTTTGCACGAGGCCGAGGTGGTCATCGTCCGTTCCAAGACCAAGGTCGACAAGGCCATGATGGACAAGGCCCCGAAGCTCAGGTACATCATCCGCGGCGGGGTAGGCGTCGATACCATCGACGTGGGCTACGCCAAGGAAAAGGGCATCGAGGTCGACAACACCCCCGAGGCCTCGAGCGTCGCGGTAGCCGAACTGGCCTTTGCCCTCATGCTGGCGATGCCCTGTCACATATCGGAGGCCGACGCCTCGATGAAACAGGGCAAGTGGCTCAAGAAGGAACTCGAGCGCACGGAGCTCAATGGCAAGACCCTTGGGCTCATCGGCATCGGTCGCATCGCGCGCGAGCTCGCGGTCCGCGCGCGTGCCTTCGGCATGAAGGTCATCGCCTTCGACAAATTCGTCACCTCCTGTACGGACTCCGACGAGATGGTCGACTTCGACAGCCTCCTGTCACGCTCCGACTACATCTCTGTCCACGTCCCCCTCACGCCCGAGACCAACGGCATGCTCGGCGCGAAGGCGCTGGCGAAGATGAAGAAGGGTGCCTGCATCGTCAACACCAGCCGCGGGCAGGTGATCGTCGAGCAGGACATCGTGGCAGCCCTCAACGAGGGGCTGCTCGGAGGCTACGCCGCAGATGTCTTCCTCAAGGAACCTCCGGAGGGCTCCCCCCTCCTTTCCGCGCCCCGCGTGGTGCTCACGCCCCACCTCGGCGCCTCGACGGGGGAGAACCTCCTCCGCCTCGGGGACTCGATCGTCACCCGCATCGCCCGATACAGCGGAAAATAAGGAGTAGTTGTCATGAAACGTGTGATAAATTTCTCGGCGGGCCCCGCGGCCCTTCCCCTCGAGGTCCTCGAACAGGCACGCGACGAGATGCTCGACTGGAACAACACCGGCTGCTCCGTGATGGAGGTCTCCCACCGCTCCAAGGAATTCGACGCCCTCCACCACCACGCCATCGACCTCTTCAAGGAGCTCGCGGGGCTCGGCCCCGAGTGGAAGGTCTTCTTCACCACCGGAGGGGCTTCCACCCAGTTCCTCATGCTGCCCATGAACTTCCTCTTCGACGGCAGGCAGGCGGACTACATCAATACCGGGAACTGGGCCAAGGCTGCGATCAAGGAAGCCAAGCGCTTCGGCACGGTCACCGTCCCCGCGAACATGGAGCGGGAGGGCGGAGCGCCCATCTCCGTGCCCCGGCAGTCTGACCTCCACTTCAATCCCGATGCCGCCTATGTGCACTACACGAGCAACAATACCATCGAGGGCACGGAATTCTTCTACACGCCAGACAGTGCGGGCAAGCCCCTCGTTTCGGACATGTCGAGCGACATCTTCAGCCGGCCCATGGAACTCGGCAAGCACTCGATGTTCTACGCCGGCGCCCAGAAAAACCTCGGACCCTCCGGCGTCACAGTCGTCGCGATGAGGCCCGACTTCTTCCAGCTCGCGAAGGAAGACCTCCCGACGATGATGTCCTACCGGGTGTTCGACGAGCACTGCTCCATGTTCAACACACCGCCCTGCTTCTCGATCTACATCCTCGACCTCGTCCTCCGCTGGCTCAAGAAGAACGGCGGCATCGAGGCCATGGGGAAGGTGAACGAGCAGAAGCAGCGGGAGCTCTACGCCGCGATCGACGGATCAGGAGGCTACTACAGCTGTCCCGTCGACAAGGCCTCGAGATCCTGGATGAACATCGTCTTCACGTTGCCCACGCCTGAACTCGACGAGAAATTCATCAAGGACGCGAAGGCGGCAGGCATCGTCCAGGTGAAGGGCTATCGCACGGTGGGCGGCATACGCCTCTCGGCCTACAACGCGGTGGGTCTCGACAAGGTTCAGACGACCATACAGTTCATGGACGAGTTCCGGAAGAAGAACGGATAGGCAGCATTGGGTCCCGGGCCTGGCGGGCTAGCCGGGCTCGGGCCTTCGCTTTGCAGGGGCGATCTGGCAGAGGCACAGTCCCGAAATACAGACATCACAAGGCTGAGATGAATTCCGATACCCGCTCCCGGAGGGCAGCCATGTCCTTGTGCGTCTTCAGCACAAAGGGGTTCCGCTCGGCAGTGCCGATGACAGCGGCCATCTCCGCCCTGCTCCGGAATGTGGAATGGCGGAAGTGGTTGTCATGGTCCTTTTTCCTGGTGGACCAGACCTCCTCGGCGACGCGGGAGGCGAGTTTCCGGTAATCGGCCAGGAAGCCCAGAAGGGCAGCACGGCCGAGGGAATCCGGATCGGTGCCCGCGAGCCAGGCGAGGATAGCCCAGGCGTGGCGGGCGCGGTCCTGGGGATATTCGGCCGCACGTTTCGA
Organism: uncultured Spirochaetota bacterium; assembly: GCA_903821875.1. Taxonomy (GTDB): domain Bacteria; phylum Spirochaetota; class Spirochaetia; order Treponematales; family Rectinemataceae; genus CAIJMU01. The sequence goes on along the minus strand of CAIJMU010000023.1, from coordinate 9,489 downwards.
GTACTCGGCGTGCATCTCGTTCCAGGTAGGAAGCTCACCGCCCCGGGCCCGGGACAGGAGGGCTTTGGCCTTCGAGTCGGGGATGAGCTGGCCTCCGAGGTTCTCCCAGTCCTTCTCGCGTGCGGGGCTGGAGAGCCTCCCGGAAAGCTTCGCGAAGTCGCCTGGCGCCTCGGCGCTGACCACGCCGGCGGCGTACCACAGGAGGATCTCCCGGTAGCCCTTCCAGGCCTTGGCGGGCTTCATCGCGATGACGTGGCGGTCGGAGTTCTCGATGCCGGTAGCATCGACTTCCATTGGCAGGGGGCGGGTAGGGTCGAGGAAGGCTGCATGTCCGCGCGACCTGAGTTCTTCGCGGGAGAGTCCAGCAGCATCTGTTCCGTCGATACGCGCCACCGCTGCTCCGGTCCACTCCTCGAGGAGGGCTAAGGCGGTGATGCACTCCTCGGCGGTGTCGGGGGCGAAGGGTGAGAATTCAAGGAGGAGCTCCTTCGACACCCGCTTGTCCCGCGCGATGAACTTCGACTCGTTCCGCATGAGGGCATAGAGGTTCGAGTTCCACCAGTAGGCGGGGACGAGGACCAGGCGGTCGCGCGAGGCGTCGTCGGTCACGAGACAGAAGGGCAGTGGTATGTCGAGTTCGAAGCGGTAGTCGCCCTTGGCCAGCAGGCAGTAGGAGGCGAAGCGCGAGGAGTGCTTGACCGAGGTCGAGAGGCCCGGCCAGAAGCCACGGCCCGCCTCGATCTCGCCGTCATTGGAGCGGGAGTTGTGGTTGGAACCTATGGTCGCGCCGGCAGCCATGTTGGACTGGCCGCGGACCAGGCTCGCGATGAGGAAGCTGGTGTTGTGGTGCTGCTCGTGGGCGGGGAAGATCAGGTTGTTGAGGATCTCGCAGCAGGAAACGGTCGAATTCTCGCCGAGGACGGAGTGGATGAGGCGCGCCCCGTACTTGAGGGCGGAATTGTCCCCCATGACGAAGCGCACGGCCTTGCAGCCGTAGAAGACCCGGCAGCCGAGCCCCACGATCCCGTTGACGAGCTCGACCCCTTCCCCTATCTGTGTGCGCGCCTCGTCACTGGACCTGATTGTGATGTTCTTGAGCTTGTTGGTGCCCTTTATATAGGAGCACTCGCCGATGGCCACGTCCTTGATGATGCTGTTGGACTTCAGGACCGAGTTGGCGCCTATCGTCCCGTAGTGCCCCCTGCGGGTATCGAACATGGCGTCCGTCATCGAACGGAAGGCCTTCATGAGGGCCGGGTCGCCGCGGTTCCGTGCCCAGAGGTAGGCGTCCGCGCTCAGCATCCCTTCGAAGGGCAGGATCGACCGGCCTCCTGCCTCGTTCATCACGTCGAGCACGACGCGGAGTTCCTCGTCCTCCCCGTCCTTGACGATCCCGTTGCCGAACTTGGAGTGGTTGGAGCACTGATCTCGTTGTTGTTGATGAGCATGCAACCGTCACCCACTATGTAATGTGCGATGTAGGCGCAGTCGAGGATTGCGCAATTGTCGCCGATGTCGCAGGCAGTGATCCGGGAGCGGTAGATACCCACGGGCACCCGGGTATCATGGTGTTCGAGGACCGCCCGCTCGAGCCTCCCGATCCGGACGAGGCCAGCGAAGGTGGACTGGTGGATGAGCTCCGGCGTGAAGGGGTCGGTGACGAGGACAGAGCTCCAGTCGGGGCAGCTGTTCTCGTTTTTCACGAGGCTCTCCAGCTCATAGGGGCGGAGCCTGCGGTAGGCCCCGAGGTCCTTGCCCATGGCCTTGAGCTGGGCGTCACGGAAATGGTTTTCGTCCTCTCCTGGCCCGAGGTATTCGGCAGGCACGAAATCCTGGCCGATGGCGTCTGCGGGGAGGAGGCGTATATCGTTCATGCAGAAGAGACTACCTGTCACCGGGATCCCGTGCAAGGGGCCGACTTGACAAGGATTGGCCCTTCGGGACATGGTACGCCATGGCTTTCCCCGATTTCGCTGTAGAAGAGCGACTCGTTTCCGATGCCGAGCGCGAGGCTTTTGGCATCTTCGGGAAGCTTGCTGGCTCTTCCTCGCATGCCGACTTCATCGCCTATTCCCTGGCCTTCGCGGACATCCTGGGTAGTCCCGGGGAATTCGGTTCCATCGTCCACGGCGACCCTGCGGACCGTCTCGCCGCGATCGACCATCTACTCAAGGTCTTCCGCGAGAATACCGAGCTCCTTGTGCACAAGACCTGGGTCGAGAAGAGCGACGAGAAGCGCAAGGAAAAGCTCATCGAGGAAGTAAGCTCCTTCGAGCGGGAGTTCCGCGCGGGCGACCTCAGGCCCGCCTTCCGCCGTTTTGTCCAGCTCTGTCATTCCATAGCGCACCTCCTCTTCGGTGCCCAGAGCCGGGCTGATGATTTCCTCCTCTACACCTTCAGGATCGATCCCAAGCTCGGGCTATTTTTCTGGTTCGTGGGCGAGCTCGGGGACCAGCTCCACCGGGATGCAGGCGACGACGAACTGCTCAAGGCCGAGGTGCTCGTAGGCATGTACGTCCTTTCCTGCTTCTGAAAAGCCCTTTCTTTTTTACATTTTTAACTGTGACCAATCCCTTCTCTTCTTTATTATCCTTTCATGGTACTGAAGCTCTTCCCCGCCGCGGCGCTTGCCTTGGCCGTTGCGCTGGTCTTTGCCGCGCCGCTGGCTGCAAGCGCGGAGATCCAGGCTTCTGCCGCGGGTTCACCGGCAATCACGCCCCTGCCAGCCTCGGAGGCGGGTTCCCGCAGCATTACGCTCGCAGAGCTCGTTTCCGGAGTCCTGTCCTCGAGCGATGAACTCCGCATCCAGGAAGCTACCCTCGCCTCGGCGAGGGCCCAACACGCCCTCAATCTGGGCAAGGCCCTTCCCACCCTCTCTGGCAACGCAGCCTATGGGGACAGCTACGGCTTCAATGACCAGTCCCAGGCCAAGTCCGCTGGAGCAAGCGGCCTCGGTCTTGGGCAGAGCCTTTCTGCTGCTCTCAGCTTTGCCGCGGGGACGGCGACCGCTAGCTCGGGTTCGCGGATCGGGCTGACGGTCTCGCATGCGATGCCTGTGTCGCCGCAGACGGCTACATCCTCGGGCAATAAAATCTATGTCAACGCGCCGCAGGTGACGAGCGTCCAGACGACCCTGAGCCAGGCGGTCTGGGACGGTTACGCAGGTGGCCAGACCAGGGCTGCCATAGACAAGAGTCTTCTGGCCCTCCAGGGCAGGGAATTTGCAGCCAGGCAGGCGCGGGCTACGACGATCGCCAGCGCGAAGCAGGCCTATGTCACGACCCTTGTGGCGCAGCGGACCCTCGCCCTCCGTCTCGACATACTCGGAAAGCAGGCCTCCCTCCAAAGGCAGGTCGAGGCGACCTTTGCGCTCAAGCAGGCCAGCGCGGTCGATCTCGAGACGGCGCGGATCAACTCCAGGAGCGCCGAACTGGATGTCGAGACGGGACGCCACGATTTCGCCCTCGCCCGCCAGCGGCTCGCGCCCCTCCTCGGCCAGCCGCCAGACCTTGACTTCCGCGTGGCGGAAATCGATGTTCCGGAGCTTCCGGCGGCGAGCCTCGAGGAGGCGATCGCCAAGGGCCTGGCCAACCGGGTGGATATTGCCCAGTACGAGATTACCAGGCGCTCTTCGACCATCGACGCGGCCTTGGCCAGGGGTTCGGCTCAGCCGACAGTGACAGTGACCGGGGGGATCGGCCTTTCCTACAACTGGGGAGCCACTGCAGCCACGGGGAGCCTGGCGGCGGCTGCCGTGACGGCTGCGAACGGCGAGGCCATAAACCTTGGGCTCAGGGTGACGATGCCCCTCCTCGACGGGGGTGCTGCCAAGGCGCAGGAAGACCTGGCTAATGCGTCCATGCTTGTGGCATCCACGCAGGCCGGACAGCTTGCCAAGACCATCGCCGCGGATATTCGCGACGCCTGGTGGACTTTTTCGATATTGGGGCAGAAGGCAGAGCTCGCCCGGCGGAGCCTTGGCCTGGCCCAGACCCAGATGGCCCTCGTGCGCCAGCAGCTCCAGTTCGGCACTGCAACGACCCAGGACCTTCTCAACGCCTCGGTGAACGCTGCCAATGCCGAGGCGGCCTGGCTCAAGGCCAGGAGCGACCAGCTCCTGGGCGAACTGACGCTCGAGACCAGGATGGGACTGTAGGAGATCCATGATGATGCGAAGAATGGCGAAGACTGCGGCCCTGTCCGCGATGGCCGCTGCCCTCCTGGCCTTGGCGGCTTGCGGGAGCGGCACCGCGAAGGGATCCGGCGCGGCTGCTGGTCAGGGTGCGGCGGCCAGTGGCGCCAGCGGGCAGGGTGTGGCTGTGGGCAACCAGGCTGTGGCGGCGGGCAACCAGGCTGCGGCGGCGGGCAACGAGGGAGGTGCAGCCGGTGGCGCCAGCGGGCAGGCTGCCTCCTATCAGGGTCGGCAGGGAAGCCAGACCGGCGGCCAAGGTGGAGCACCAGGCGCCAGCGGCCAGAGCGGTGGACCGAGCGGCGGACAGGGTGGGGGCCGGCGGTCGGCGAACATTCCCGTACAGGTAGCCGTGATTCCCTCGGGAACCCTCCTCGCTGACCGGGACACAGCCGGCGTGCTGATGCCCGCTATCCAGAGCTCCATCGCTGTGCCGGTGGGCGGCATCGTCGCAAAGGTCCTCCTGGGCGCAGGCGAATGGGTCAAGGCAGGTACCGTCGTGGTCCAGCTCGACGACTCGCTGCTCCGGATCGCGGCAGCGAACGCGAAGGCAGCTGTCGATACGGCGAAAATCAACCTTAAGACCACCCAGGGCAACGCCACCGACTCCTTGCCTCGCTTCCAGCTCCAGGTCGATTCGGCCCAGGCCTCGGTCAATTCAGCACAGAGGAACTATGATTCCCAGAAAGCGCTTTTTGACCTCGGCGGGCTTTCCGCCTCAGCCCTCGATACAGCTGGCGGCCAGCTTGCCACGGCCAAGGCCAACCTCGAGACTGCGAAGCTCGCCCTCGACCAGGCCAGGAAGGGCATCGCCACAACCCCAGGCCAGAACGTCGATGCCCTCAAGATTGCCATCGCCACAGCCCAGAACAACCTCGACCAGGCGAAATACAACCTGGACCACGCGGCCATAAAGGCTCCCTTTGCCGGGCAGATCTCCACCATGAACGCCAGTCCCGGCATGTACCTGGGACAGAACACGGCGGCCTTTATCCTTGTCAGCATGGAGCGGCAGGTGTCCTTCAGCATCGCTCCCTCCGACGCCGTTGCCATGCGGAAGGGCATGGCCCTGACCTGGGAGATCGCAGGGAAGACCTACCCCATCACCCTCAAGCAGGAGCCCTCGACCCCGATCAATGGTTCCGTGCCGCTTACCGCCAAGCTTGATGAGCTCACCAGCCTGCCCTTTGGTTCCATCGGCAACGTGAGTTACCTCGTAGAGCTCGCCCGGGGGCCGATTGTCCCCCTGACAGCCGTGGCGACCCTGGAAAACCAGAACTATGTCCTTCTGGTGAACGGAGGGAAGGTCGAGACGCGGAATGTCATGGTGATGGCGGAATCCGGCATCATGGCGGCAGTCTCCGGGGTCGCTCCCGGAGCTATGGTCATACTTTCCCCGCCTCCTGGTCTCGTACCGGGAGCACAGGTGCAATCCATCACGACGAGCTTCCCCCAGACCACGGCCCTCAGGCTCGACGGGGAGCGTCCGGTCCTTGCCGCCGCCGGGAAGTCCGGCGGCCAGCGTGCAGGCGCTCAGGCAGCTGCGGCAAAGAGCGGCGCCGCCTCCGGCCAGCAACCCGGCGACAGCCAAGGCGCTGCAGGCGCGGGACAACAGGGGCAGCAAGGCCAGCAAGGCCAGCAAGGCCAGCAAGGCCAGCAAGGCCAGCAGGGGCAGTGGACGGGGCGGCGACAGGGAGCTCAGGGGAGCTCAGGTGCCCCAGCGAATGCAGGCCAAGGCTCCACTGGGGGCCAGTCCGGCAGCCAGTCTGGCCAAGCCCGCACGCGGACCCAGACTCCGACCATGACGCCCAGTCCGGCAGCAGCCCCCGGATCCGCCAGTCCGATCCCGGGCAAGCCCGCAGGCCTGAGCGCAGCCGGTTCGGGAGGCTGAGCATGAGCGTGAAGAGTGTCCGTGACTTCGAGTCCCATGTTTTCAGCAAGGTCAATCCCGCAGTCAAGTTCTCGATAACGCGTTACGTCCTGGCCATCGGCATCTTCGTTGCGATCGTGGCCTTCGGCCTGGTATCGGCCACGGGCCTCGGCGTCGATCTGATGCCCTCGGTCCCCATTCCCTCGGTCAACATAAGCATGAGCTATGCCGGTGCCACACCGGCGGTCATCGACCAGCAGATCACCCAGGTTATCGAAAACGCGGTTTCCACGATCAGCGGCATCACGGACATGAACTCCTCGAGTTCCAACGGGCAGAGCCGGGTGACCCTGGGCTTCTCGGTGGACGCCGACGCGACGGCCATGACCAACCAGGTGGCGTCCATCGTCAACTCCGTGGTCCGCCGCCTGCCTGCGGGCATCCAGGCCCCGACCGTCCGTACCTTCGACCCCAATTCCCAGCCCATCGTGGAGTTTGGCGTGACCGGTGGCGGAGCCCCGATGACCGAGGTCGCTGAATGGGTGGAGAACACCCTCTCGCCGACCCTCGAACGCGTTGATGGCGTCGCCAACATAGGGAGCTCGGGCGCCCCTGTCCGGCAGTTCCAGGTCCTCCTCGATCCCAACCTGATGCGCTACTATAATCTCGCGCCTTCCCAGGTGGTGTCGGCCATCACTTCGGCATCGATAAACCAGCCGATAGGCAGCATCACGACCCAGGGCTCCTCCTTCACCTTCACGACCCAGAACGTTCCTGCGGGGCTCGACCAGCTCCGTCGCATCCTGGTGGATTCCACCAGGGGTGTCACCGTCGACGATGTAGCCCAGGTGCGCGACTCCTCGTCGAACTCAGGCTATTCCCGCGTCAACGGGATTCCCTGCATCCTCGTCTCGATCCAGCGTACCTCGAACTCCAACTCCGTAGCGGTCGTAGACGCCGTGCGCGCCAAGCTCAAGACCCTCGTCCTCCCACAGGGTTTCGGGGTCGTGGTGAGCAACGACAGCACCGGACCCATCCGCGCCTCCATAGAATCCACCTGGAAGGAACTGGCTACCACCCTCGTCGTCGTGGCCATCATCGTCCTCCTCTTCCTCGGCAAGCCCAACACCGCCTTTTCCGTCATCCTGGCCATACCCATCGCCCTGTCGGCGGCCCCGATCCTCTACCGCCTCATGGGCTTCTCCTTCAACCTCGTGTCCCTCCTGGCCCTGATCATCGCAATTGGTGTAGTCGTCGACGATTCGATCGTCATAGCCGAGAACGTCGAGCGCTATCGGAAGATGGGCTTCCCCCTCAAGGAGGCCGTGCTCAAGGGGGCGAGCGAGGTCTTCAGCGCGGTCGTCGCGGCATCCCTCTCCCTCCTGTCGGTCCTCCTGCCCGTGAGCTTTATTGGAGGAATGCTCGGCCGCTACCTCGTCCAGTTCTCGCTCGGCCTGGCCGCGGCCGTGGCCTTCTCCCTCCTCGAGGCGATACTCTTCCTGACGGTGCGCCTCGCCTACACGCCCGAGGGCCGGACCATCACGTGGCGGGATTTCGGGAAGAGCTTCCTGGCCCCCTGGGCCTCGATGAAGTGGGGTTTCGCCGTACTCAGGAAGGGGCCGGCCATCCTGGGAGCCCTGGCCATCGTGGTGGGCCTGGTGGCTACCAGACACCTGAGCTGGCTCCCCCTTGTCCTGGCCTGGCCCCTCGTCCTGGGCATCCTCAAATACTTCCTGACAATTGCCCTCTTCTTCCTCGAGGCCCTTACCGGGACCCTCCACGCCGGCACCGAGTGGGTCGTCGGCAAGGTGGCCGGAGCCTATGTGCGCACCCTCGGGCGCATGCTCAGGCACTCGGCCTTCGTCGTCGCTGGCGTGCTCGCGGTCGTCACCGTGGCCGGATTCCTCATAGTTCCCAGGATCCCCTTCAACTTCATCCCCTCCTCCGACGGCGGAGTCGTCCAGGCCAACGTCCGCTTCCCTGCGGGCACGCCGCAGGACACGGCCAACAAGGCAGCGGCCATCGTGGAGGCCTTTGTCGCCAGCCGCCCCGAGGTCACCATCTATCAGACCCAGGTCGGTGGCCAGACCCAGGTGCAGGCTACCCTCGTACCCGTCGGCAAGAGGCCGAACGTGAGCGCCATCGCGCAGACCTGGCGTCAGCAGCTCCAGCCCCTCATCCAGAAGGACTTCCCCAACGCCAGGGTTTCGGTAAGCGCGGGGGGCATCATGGGAGGCGGTGGCGGAGGCATGGGGGGCTTCGGCCAGTCCCAGCTCCAGTTCTCGATCGTGGGGGCCGACTTCGACCTCCTTCGCAGCCGCAGCGCAGCCATCGTGGCGGCAGTCCAGCAGAATCCCTGGGTGGCGGACGCGAATACGAGCCTGACGGAGAGCAATCTTCAGAATGATTTCACGCCGAACACCGCGGCCCTCAAGGGTACGGGGCTGACCACCCAGGCCATAGCCAATGCCCTCCAGACCTATACCAGCGGCAGCCAGGCAGGCAACGTCGTCTCGGGAGGCCTTGCCTACCCGATCATGGTGAAGATCGATCCGACCAAGGTGAGCGGAGGGCAGACACTCCTGGATCTTCCCATCTACGCCTCAGGCCAGCAGACCACCTATCAGGTGGGGCAGCTCGGTTCCTTTGTGCTCAACCAGTCTCCCACCTCCCTGTCGCGCTACAACCGCCAGTACCAGGGTTCTGTCACCGCCAACCTCAAGCCCGGGGCCCCGACCGCCCTCGAACTCCAGACACAGATCACTGCGGAGCTCCAGGCCCAGGGCCTCCTGGACAACGGCCTTTCGGTCTCCTCCGGGAGCCGCTTTGGCCAGGCGGCCTTGTCGGCGCAGATGGCTTCACAGGGCTCGGTGATGTTCCTCCTCTCCCTCTTCCTTGCCTACCTCGTGATGGCCGCCCAGTTCAACTCCTGGCGCTATCCCATCTACCTCCTCCTGCCGGTGCCCCTCGCCATCATGGGAGCCCTCATCCTGATTTTCTTCGTAGGGGGCGGGATCGATATCTTCGGGCTCATGGGCTTCCTGATGCTCATCGGCCTGTCAGCCAAGAACGCCATCCTCTACCTCGACTTTGTGGTGGAGCGCCTCGGCAAGATGCCCTTCGACCAGGCCCTCCTCGATGCGGCGAGCCTCAGGTTCAGGCCAATCGTGATGACCACCCTCACCATTCTTGTCATCAGCTTCCCCCTCATGTTCTCCGGAGGGCAGGGCTCGGAGTTCGGCCAGCGCATGGGCATCGTCATGCTCGGCGGCATCGTGTCCTCGGCGGTGCTCACCTTCTTCATTGTGCCCGCAGCCTTCTGGCTCTTCGAGAGGAACCGCCACGGCAACTTCAACACCGCCAAGGCCGAAATCGAAAAAGCCTGCGAGGACGTTGAGTCGGACTACTGTCCGACTTCGGACTACTGTCC
>CAIJMU010000022.1 GCA_903821875.1 uncultured Spirochaetota bacterium | reverse complement strand
GGGAGAGGGATAGGGAATTTGGAATATTTGCTATCTGATTCTTATCCCGATAATTTTTCCCGCGCCGGCTCCTTTTTGCTTCTTCCGGCAAAGGTTGCCAGCAAAGCTCTTTGCGCTTGTGGACAAGCTAAAGGTATGGCGGTAAATTCTACGGCGAAGGAGGAATCCATGCTCGAGCGCGAATACGCTTGGTACAAAGCACACTATCCGGAACTCGTCACCGAGTACCTCGGGAAGTTTATCGTCATCGTCGAGGACGAGGTGAAGGGTGCCTTCGGCTCCGTGCAGGATGCCTACAATGACAGCATCACCAAGTTCCCCCTGGGCACCTTCCTTATTCAGGAAATAGTCGACGATCCAGGAAAGCTTCTGAAGCGTTTCTATTCTCGAGTCCATGTCTAAGGAATCCCGCCCCGCCCGCTTTCATCATGCGTTTTTTGTCCGCTACGAGGGGACAGTGCGGGAGATCATCACGAAGGTCGGCATCAGTCTTCCCTGCGGTGACTACGCAAGCCCCGATCAGTTCTCGACTTTCTTTGCGGTGTGGGACACCGGAGCGACCGACAGCGTCATAACCCCGAAAATGCGCGATGTCTTGGGCCTTGCCACGATAGGCAAGAGCGAAGTCTACGGTGTCAACAGTTTCGAGCTTGTGGATCTCTGCCTGATCGATGTTCTCCTCCCCAACAACGTCCACGTTCCCCAGCGCGAAGTGACGGTCTGCGATATCGGCCCTGGTCCCGCCGACATGCTCATTGGCATGGATATCATCCAGATGGGCGACTTCTCCATCGCCAATTATGGGGGTAACACCCTCTTCTCCTTTGCTTTTCCACCCTTCGAGAATCCTACCAATCTCTACGATAAAGCCAATGCGATCAATCCGAAGCGACGTTGAGGGGTGGGGAGGGATTTCGCCTAATTCCTTTCCTGTTAATCCTGTCTATCCTGTTATCCTGTCTGATTCTTTCTGAAGAGAAGAGGAAGAGGAAGAGGACAGGATAACAGGATGAACAGGAGGGACAGGAGAAGAGGGTAGGGAGGGAGAAGAGGGGAGAGGGAATAGGATTCCTAACTTCCACTTCCATCTCCTTTCCTGTTAATCCTGTCCTCCTGTTATCCTGTCTGATTCTCTTGAGATCTGCCGATGGCTTGTTCCGGTCTTGGATCGTCCCTATAGTTGAACCATGGCGCGTTTTTTCAATACCACCGGGCCTTGCAACCCGGATGACCACTATATCCTCCCGCCTGAAGCCCGCCTCGTGCGAGGGCAGTTGGATCGTTACATCGAATCCAAGCTCTATTGGGTGCTCCATGCGCCCAGGCAGAGCGGCAAGACGACCTTTTTGCAGTCCTGGATGCGGAAGATCAATGCCGAAGGCAAGGCAGTGGCCTGCTACGTGAGCGTGGAGACCGGCCAGGGCATCACTGACGAAGAAAAAGCGATCCCGGGGCTTTGTTCAGCTATCCGCTCCTTTGCCCGCGATTTTCTCGGGCACGAGTTCATGCCCCCCGTTTCGACCGAGCCTGCAGCCATGATGCTGAACGATACCCTGCATCAATGGGCGGCCTTGGTTGCTCCCAAGCCGCTGGTGGTGCTTTTCGACGAAGTGGACGTGCTGCAGGACCAGGCCATGGTGAGCTTCCTCAGGCAGCTTCGCAGCGGATTTTCAAAACGCGCCATCGGTGTTTTCCCCATCAGCATCGCCTTGGTGGGCATGCGGGACCTGCGTGACTATCTAGTTCGCAGCAAGGACGGAGTCGAGCTCAGGCCAGGC
>CAIJMU010000021.1 GCA_903821875.1 uncultured Spirochaetota bacterium | reverse complement strand
TCGGGGCCTCCGAGATGGCCATCTATGAGCGTGCCTTTTCGGAAGCAGGAGCCGTCCAGTGCGGCTACTGCACTCCTGGCATGGTGCTCTCGGCCAAGGCTCTCCTGGACAGGAACCCCCAGCCCCTCGAGAAGGAGATCCGCGCTGCGCTGAGGCGCAACATCTGTCGCTGCACGGGCTATGCCAGGATCGTCCTGGCGGTCGGGCGCGCGGCCGCGATGCGCAGGGAAGCTGCTGCGGGCACCGCATCGGGTCCCGCCCCTGAAAGCGCGGCGCAGCCTGAATCCGGGGCCCTGGGCTCGAGCCTCAGGCGCGTCGATGCAGCCATCAAGACACGGGGCCAGGCCGCCTTTGTCGACGACCTGTCAGTGCCCGGCATGCTTCACGCGGCGGTGCTCAGGGCAGAACACCCGCGGGCGCGCCTTTTGTCCCTCGACCTTTCGGCCGCACGGGCCCTCCCCGGTGTCGTCATCGCAGCCGATGCCAGCGACATCCCCGGCGAACGCTTCATCGGCCACATCATCGATGACTGGCCGACCTTCATCGCAGTCGGAGAGGAAACGCGCTACGTCGGCGACGCGATAGCCCTGGTAGCGGCGGAAACCCTTGCAATTGCACGTACTGCCCTCCTCCTCATCGTAGCCGAATACGAGGTCCTGAAGCCCCTCTCGAGCCCCGAGGCCGCACTGGCCGTCGGCGCCCCGCGTCTTCATCCCAAGGGGAACATCCTGTCCGACATCGTGCTGGACCTCGGGGACGCCGGGGCTGCCCTCGCCATCTCAGCACACATGGTCAGGCGCAGCTACGAGACTGGTTTCACCGACCACGCATTCCTTGAAACCGAGAGCGCCCTCGCCTTCCCGCCCGGCTCCGACGGCATTGTCCTGGTACATACCGGCGAGCAGAACGTCTACGATGGCCGCCGCTACATCAGTCGCACCCTCGGCCTCGACGAAGAGAAAGTACGTGTTGTGTCTGCCTATGTCGGCGGCGGCTTCGGAGGCAAGGAAGACCAGTCGGTGCAGCATCACGCAGCCCTCGCCGCCTGGCTTTCCGGGCGTCCGGTCAAGCTCACGCTGGAGAGGGCCGAATCGACCCGCGTCCACGTCAAGCGCCATCCGATGAAGATAGACCTCGAAGTCGGTTGCGACAGAAGGGGCAGGCTTACGGCTGTCCGCGCCAGCGTCCTAGCCGATACCGGTGCCTATGCATCCCTGGGCAGCCCCGTCCTCCACCGGGCGGTCACCCATCTCGCAGGTCCCTACATCGTCAGTGATGTCCACATCGAGGGTGCCGCCGTCTACACCAACAACCCGCCGGCCGGCGCCTTCCGCGGATTCGGTGTGCCCCAGACCAACTTCGCCTTCGAGAGCGCACTGAACGAATTGGCTTTAATTGTAGGCATATCGGGCTGGGAAATCCGCATGCGCAACGCTGTCCGTCCGGGCGATGTTCTTTCGAACGGGCAGATCGCCGGCCCGGATACAGCCCTCGAGGAATGCCTCCTTGCGGTGAAGGAAGCCTACGAATCCGCCCCCGGACGCGCGGGCATCGCCTGCGGCTTCAAGAACACGGGCATCGGCATGGGCCATCCCGATACCGGACGCTGCATCGTGGCCGTGCTTGCTGACAGGGTCGAGATCCGTACGGGCGCTGCCTGCATGGGGCAGGGCCTGGCCACCGCCCTGACCCAGATCGCGGGACAGGTGCTGGAACTCGGCCCGGAATGGATCGCGGTCCACACGCCCGATACTTCGGTCACCCCGGACGCGGGCACCTCGACTGCCTCGAGGCAGACCCTCATCACCGGAGAGGCCTGCAGGAGGGCCTGCGACCTGGCACGGGCCGCGTTGGGCGAAACAACCAGTACCGCGGGTCAGGGCCCTGTTTCCGGAGGCGCCTTCCCCTACGCCGCGCTTTCCGGAAGGGAGTTCTACGCCGAGTTCGAGGCCCAGACCGACCACTTCCCCACAGACAAGCAGAACCCGGTCAGGCATGTCGCCTACAGCTACGCCTGCCATGTTGTCATTCTCGGGGCGGATGGCCGGCTCAGCCGGGTCGTCGCAGCCCACGATTCCGGCCTCGTCGTGAACCCGCTGGCTTTCACCGGACAGGTGGAGGGCGGCGTGACGATGGGACTCGGTTACGCCCTCACTGAAAGCCTGCCGCTCGTGGACTGCTCTCCCCCGGCCCGATTCTCGCAATTAGGACTGCTGCGCGCCACCGAGGTCCCGCCCATAGAGACGGTGATCGTGCGCAGGGCCGGCTCCGGCGGCGCCATCGACGGAGGCACGAGCGCCTCGGGCTTCGGCGCCAAGGGCATCGGGGAGATATCCTCGATACCGACGGCGGCAGCCGTGGCCGCAGCCTACACTGCCAGGGATGGGATCATCAGGACGAGGCTGCCCCTCGAAGGGACGCCCTACAGGTGAAGCGCCAGTTCCGTCGCCGGCCTGATCGCCCGCTTGGCGTCGAGCTCGGCTGCCTCGTCAGCGCCGCCGATGAGGTGGACCTCGAGGCCGGCAGCCTTGAGGCCTGACAGGAGTTCCCGCTGCGGTTCCTGCCCGGCACAGACCACCACCGTGTCAACCTCCAGGACCTTTGCCTCGCCCTTGTAGACGACGTGGAGGCCCTCGTCGTCTATCTTCTCATAATTGACGGATCCCCACATCGTGACCCTGCGGTCCTTCAGCGAGCTGCGGTGGATCCAGCCGGTGGTCTTGCCCAACCGGGCCCCGGGCTTGCCTTCGCTGCGCTGCAGCAACCAGATGCTCCTGGCCTGCGGAGGAATCGCGCGCTTTACGCCTTCCACGCCTCCCCGGGCCGCCACTGACAGGTCGATGCCCCAGTAGCGGGCGAAGGCTGCAGCATCGATGGGCCGCATGGGGTCTTGTTCCGAAAGGTACTCCGCGATATCGAAGCCGATGCCCCCCGCCCCGATGATGGCCACCGAGGCGCCGGCGACGACCCTTCCCTTCAATATGTCCACGTAGGAACAGAGCTTCGGGTGCCCTGCGCCCGGAATGGAGAGTCTGCGGGGTACCACGCCAGTGGCCAGGACTACGGCGTCATGGCCAGAGCCTGCAAGATCCGTCACGCTGGCCCGATGGCCAAGCCGGAGGTCCACACTGAGGAGTCCAAGTTGCCTACGGAAGTAGCGGAGTGTCTCGGCAAATTCTTCCTTGCCGGGAACCGCTTGGGCCAGGGCGAACTGCCCACCGATATCTGCCTCGGCCTCGTAGAGGGTGACCACGTGGCCGCGCCGGGCCGCGTTGACGGCAAAGGCCATTCCGGCGGGACCTGCACCGACAACCGCGATCCGCAGGGCCTTCCCGGCTTTTGTAATAACTAGTTCTTTTTCGCGGCAGGCCCGGGGGTTGACGAGGCAGGAGCAACTCTTGCCCCCGAAAATGTGGTCGAGGCAGGCCTGGTTGCAGGCGACGCAGGTATTGATCTCGTCGGCGCGTCCGGCAGCGGCCTTGGCCACGAAGTCGGCATCGGCGAGGAAGGGCCTCGCCATGGAAACCATGTCGGCAGCACCGCCTGCGATGATGGCCTCCGCGACCTCGGGCGTATTGATGCGGTTCGTCGCGACAACAGGGATCCTGAGCTCCGCCTTCAAGCGACGGGTTACTTCCACAAAGGCTGCCCTGGGCACCATGGCGGCAATGGTAGGAACGCGGGCCTCGTGCCAGCCGATACCGGTGTTCACGATCGTGGCCCCTGCGGCCTCGACTGCCTTTCCGAGGGCGATGATCTCTTCCCAGTTGCTTCCATCTTCCACCAGGTCCAGCATGGAAAGCCTGAAGATCAGGATGAAATCCGGCCCTGCTGCCTCGCGGATGCGGCGTACGATCTCGACGGGCAGGCGCATGCGAGCTTCGTAGGTTCCGCCCCAGCAGTCGCTGCGCCGGTTGGTCCGCGCGGCGATGAACTCGTTGATGAGGTAGCCCTCGGAACCCATCACCTCGACACCGTCGTAACCCGAGGCCTTCGCCAGGCGCGCGCAGCGGGCATAGGCCGCGATAGTCCGCCCGACGCCACCCTTGCCGAGCGCGCGCGGCGTGAAGGGCGTGATGGGCGAGCGAAGAGGCGAGGGAGCTACAGACAGGGGATGGAAGGCATAGCGCCCCGCATGGAGGATCTGGAGGGCTATCTTCCCGCCCTCGCGGTGGACGGCATCAGTAACACGGCGGTGGCGGGCAAGCTGCCAGGGAAGGCTTAGTTGGGCGGAAAATGGACTCACCCTTCCTGGCAGGTTCGGAGCCACCCCGCCCGTAACAATGAGGCCCACCCCGCCGCGCGCACGCTCGGTGAAAAAAGCGGCCAGGGCGGATCCGCCGTCGTGGGCTTCCTCGAGGCCCGTGTGCATGGAACCCATGAGGACCCGGTTCCGGAGGGTCGTGAATCCAAGGTCGAGGGGCTCGAGCAGCCTGGGGTAAGGATCATTCATGGCAGGGCTATTGTCGTAAACCTGTCTGTCGCCGTGCGCACCTCGGAAATCAGGTCCGCGGTGGTTCCGGCCAATGCAATCGCCTCGATGAAGGTGTCCCGGATCTCCTCCGCCGAGTCGGCCACCGCGATGGAATCGGCCCTGGTGAGCTCGTTGGCTGAGCGCAGGCCCGCGGCGCGCTCGAGGAGGAGTCCGTTGCCCCGCTCGAGGTCCCCGGCTGTGGCGCTGATCTCCCCGACCGTGTCCCTGAGGCGCTTGATGCCACCGAGGGCCTTCTGGGCCTGGGCCCGCTGGCCGATCATGGTGGTCGCGATGATCCCTACCCCGTCTCCAAGCTCCAGCGCACGGTCGAGGATGGCGCTGAAGGACTGCCCCGCGGCAGCGCTGGAATCCTGTACTAATTCTATGGATTTAGTGACCTCGTCTAGGACCTTGCCGATCTCGCGTGCCTTCTCGTTGGCCTGCTCGGCAAGGCGCCGGATCTCGTCGGCTACGACCGCAAAGCCCTTGCCAGAGTCTCCGGCATGGGCCGCCTCGATGGCTGCGTTCATGGCCAGGAGGTTGGTCCGTTCGGCGATCTCGGAGATGAGCCCGGTAGCCTCGGCCAGGCTCTGCGAATGGGAGACGATATCCCCGACAGCGAGGATGGCCTCATCCATCTTGTCCTTGCCGGCATTGCCCTCGGACTGGAGGAGGCTGCCCGCCTCGCTTGCCCCCTCGGCCCTGCGCGTTGCCTCCTCGATGCCGTGCATCATGGCCTCGACAGCATCGGCGGATTCGACGACCGCCTCGTGCTGCCGGGCGAGCGTTGCTGCCAGGGCCTTGGCCCCGCGGGCGATCTCGGCCATGGCATCGATCGACTCGCCGACGTGGCCCGACTCTTCCTCGAGGCGCAACTTCGATTCATCCGCATTATGCGCAATCGATTCGACAGCCCTTCCAGCAATTGCCATGATGCCCGCGAGGTTCCTGCCCTCTGCCGAAAGCCCGTCGATGCGTTGCTTCACGGTCCCGATGAGCTTCCCGAGGTCAGCCACGAGGCCATCGACCGAGGCCCCCACACGGCCTATCTCGCTTGGCCCCGCGATCCCCGTGATCACCGTTAGGTCACCTGCTCCGATCTTCGCCACGGCGGTCACCAGGGCTGCCATGAGGCCATTGATCCATCGGATCGAAAAAACCGAAAGCGCCAGGCCGCTCAAGGCGAGGAAGAGACCGAGGGCGATGACGAGGGTGAGCGCCCTGTCTCGGATGGCCTTGGCGCTCTTGACCGAAGCGTCGTTCGAGGCCTTCGCCAGCTCGATGAGCTTGCCGAACTCTGCGGTCACGGCCGAGTAATTGGAGAAGGCCTTGTAGAAGACCATCCCTGCGCTGCTGCCGTCCCTGTAGGCAGCAAGGACCTTTTCCAGGGCAGCATTGTAGGCATCGACCGCCTGGACAGTCTCCTTTATAGTTGCGGCCATCCTGGGTGAAAGCCCCTTCAGGGCCACCAGGGCGTCGAGGGCACGCTGTCCCTGCGCGCGGCTCTCCTCGATGCCCGTGAGCGAGCCTGCCAGTGACGACTGCCCCTCCGATATCGCGGCCTTCGCACGGTACAGCCCGAACATGCCCTCCGAGACACCGGTCTTGGCCTCGAGCGTCAGCACGGCTACACTGATGTCCGCGCTCTCCTGGTCGAGGGCCCCGAGGATCGCCGACAGCGAAAGCAAGGCGATTGAGCCAATTATTACGATTGCGGCGACAGCGCCGATGGCCAGGCCGGCCACGCGCTGCCTGATGCCCAGCCGGATTCCCGGCCGCTTCGACGATACAAGGCCCTTCATTTTTCTTTCCCCCGCCCCACGATCAGGCCTTGACGACGATGTTGACCAGCTTGTCTTTCACGCATACCACTTTCACCAGCTCCTTGCCCATAGTCCATTCGAGGACCTTCGGCAGGGCCTTTGCCCTCGCCTCGAGCTCGGCCTCGGACGTTCCCGCGGAGGCGGTGAAGCGCTCGCGGATCTTCCCGTTGACCTGCACGACTATCTCTTTTTCATCGTCGGCGCAGAGCGCTTCGTCATAGGCAGGCCAGGACTGCCTGGCAAGGCTCTCCGCATGGCCAAGCCTTTCCCAGAGTTCCTCGGCCAGGTGCGGGGCGTAGGGGGCAAGCATGAGCACCATGGACTCCCAGACAGACCGGGGCAATTCCGCAAGCCTGGCCGCCTCGTTGGACAGGATCATCATCGCGGAGATCCCGGTATTGAAGTTGAGGGTATCGGTGTCGTGCGTAACCTTCTTCACGGTCTTGTGGAGGAGCTTCAGGAGCTCGCCGCCAGGCGCCGAGTCCGCAAGCTTCGTCTCGCCCGAAGCGACCTTCTCGGCCATGCCCCAGTAGCGTTCGAGGAAGCGCGACACGCCGACAAGCCCGGCGGTCGCCCAGGGTTTGGAGACCTCGAGCGGTCCCATGAACATCTCGTAGACCCGCATGGAATCGGCTCCGAACTCGCGGATGATGTCGTCGGGATTGATGACGTTGCCCCGCGACTTGGACATCTTCTGGTTGTCCTCGCCGAGGATCATCCCCTGGTTCACGAGGCGGAGGAAGGGCTCCCTGGTGTTGACGGCTCCGATGTCGAAAAGCACCTTGTGCCAGAAGCGCGAGTACAGGAGATGGAGCACCGCGTGCTCCGCCCCGCCGACATAGAGGTCGACGGGCATCCAGTACTCCATCTTGGCCCTGTCCACAAACTCTTCAGTATTGGAAGGATCTATGTAGCGGAGGTAGTACCAGCAGGAGCCGGCCCACTGGGGCATGGTGTTCGTCTCGCGCCTGGCCGGCCCCCCGCACTTCGGGCAGGCCGTGTCGAGCCAGGCCCCCACGTTGGCCAGGGGCGACTCTCCCGTACCGCTGGGTGTGTAGCTTGAGACCTCGGGCAGGACCAGTGGCAGCTCGGATTCGGGAATCGCCACGATGCCGCAGGTCGGGCAGCGCACCAGGGGAATGGGCTCTCCCCAGTACCGCTGCCGCGAGAAGAGCCAGTCCCTGAGTTTATAGTTGATGGCTTTCTTGCCAAGTCCCTTCTCCTCGAGCCAGGCGGTCATCTCCGTCTTGAAGCGTTCCGTCGGCATCCCGTTCCATGCGCCGGAGTTGACCGCAACCCCTTCGGCAGCCGTGCATTCCGCTGGCGCAGCCTCGGGCGCACCGTGCTTCGCCTCCTCGCTCCCCTCGGCCGCGACCACCTGGATGATCGGGAGCTTGAACTTCTTCGCGAAGTCCCAGTCGCGTTCGTCGTGGGCGGGCACGGCCATGATGGCACCCGTACCGTAGGAGATGAGCACGTAGTCCGAGATCCAGATCGGTATCGTCTTTTCGTTGACGGGATTGATCGCATAGGCCCCCGTGAAGACTCCCGTCTTGTCCTTCGCAAGGTCGGTCCGTTCGAGGTCGCTCTTCCTGGCCGCTGATTCGACATAGGCCTCGACGGCGGGCCGCTGCCCCTTCGACGTGATCTTCATGACCAGGGGATGCTCGGGCGAAAGCACCATATAGGTGGCTCCGAAGAGCGTGTCGGGCCGGGTCGTGAAGACCTCGATGGCATCTCCCCGCGATGGCTTTCCGTCGGGCCTGGCCACCGCAAAGCCCAGGGTCGCGCCCTCGCTCCGCCCGATCCAGTTGCGCTGCTGTATCTTGATCGCCTCGGGCCAGTCAAGCTCCTCGAGGTCCTCAAGGAGTCGGTCGGCGTAGGCCGTGATCCTGAGCACCCACTGCCGTATGCGCTTTCGCGTAACCTTGGTGTGGCAGCGGTCGCATTCCCCGTCCTTGACCTCCTCGTTCGCGAGTCCGGTCTTGCAGGAGGGACACCAGTTGATGGGCATCTCAGCCTCGTAGGCGAGGCCCTTGTCGAAAAGCTTGAGGAAGATCCACTGGGTCCACTTGTAGTAATCCTCTTCGCAGGTGGAGACCTCGCGGTCCCAGTCGTAGGAAAAGCCGAGGGCCTTGATCTGCTCGCGGAAGCGCTCGATGTTGGTGCGTGTCGTCACCGCAGGATGGGTACCTGTCTGTATCGCATAATTTTCCGCAGGCAGGCCGAAGGAGTCGAAACCCATCGGATGCAGCACGTTGTAGCCACGCATGCGGAGAAAGCGGCAATGGATGTCGGTTGCCGTGTAACCTTCGGGATGGCCCACATGGAGGCCGGCACCCGAGGGATAGGGGAACATGTCCAGGACGTAGCGGCGCTTCTCCTTGGGAAATGCGGAGTCTTCGAGGACCTTGAAGGTCCTCTCTCCTTCCCAGCGACGCTGCC
The DNA here is from genome assembly GCA_903821875.1 of uncultured Spirochaetota bacterium. Classification (GTDB taxonomy): domain Bacteria; phylum Spirochaetota; class Spirochaetia; order Treponematales; family Rectinemataceae; genus CAIJMU01. The sequence goes on along the minus strand of CAIJMU010000021.1, from coordinate 32,924 downwards.
ACTTGGACTCGATATCGGAAAAGGGATACTTGGCCATGGGAACTCCTGGTAAAACTGTCGGGGAATAATAGCGATCTTGGCCCGTTTCCAAAAGGGGGAGGAGGTAGCCGGGCTTTTCTGGGGGGGAGGAAACAGGAACGTGTGGCGGCCGCCATTGCGGCCGCCATTGCGGCCGCCCTGGGGTCAGACGAGGGCGAGGGCCGAAGCGCGCACCCTGGTTTCCAGATAGTGCATGCCATGGCTGAGGCTTACGCTTTCATCCTCGAGGGTGATCTCGACCAGGCAATCGCCGAGTTCACCGGAGCGGGCCCTGGCAAGGATCCCGCTAAGCGCCAGGGCCCGAGCCTCATTCCGGGCGAGGTCGAGGTCAGCGTACATCCGCTTGAAATCTGGTCCGAAAAGGCTGTATCCACCATTGCTCTGGGGCCTGATCAGAAGGGTCAGCTCCTCGGTGACTGAACTGATGACGGCACCGACCGCACCTGCGGTGTCGGCATGCGGGGGGCAGAGCTCTGTGGTACCGAGAAGCCGGGCGAGCTCAGGGAGGAAGGCGGCGACGGGAGCCCCGACGCCCACCAGGGGCAGCTCCAGCCGCATCGAATAGGAAAAGGCCCCATCCCGTTTCCCGGAGACCGCAGACTCCCAGAAGCGTTCACCAAAACCCTTCAGTGCCAGCTCGCCGTGCTTTCGGGGACGGCCTGGATCGGCGATGCCCTCGACAAGGACGGCGTGGGCCAGCTTTTCCCCCATCGCAGCGCGGATGAGCCTGGCGCAATTGGCTGGATCCAGCGCAAGCCTTTTGGCGAAAACGGCAAGGGCCAGCGTGGCAGCCTCGGCGTCCCAGCGGAGGAAGCCCCCCTCGGCGTGGAGGATATCGGTGGGAGTGAGTCCTGCCTGGATGACGTAACCGAATTCCTCGAGCCGCCGCAGCGGTATGCAGGACAGGTAGGGATTGCCCAGGGCGCGGGAGAGCCCCAGGATGTTGGCAGGTCCTTCGCGGAGGATCTTCAGGATCGCGCGCTCGGCCTCGTCGAGCCAGGATTCGGTCGCGGGTTCGGCGGCCAGGAGGTAGATCTGGGCAGGATGCATCATGTCGATCTCCGCCAGACGAGAGGCGGCCAGCTCCGCATGGAGGACAGGCACCCTGGGGTCGGCAGCGCATGCATAACTAATTGGTATGATACGTCGCGGCCCGACCTGGGGCTTGCCGTGGCTGATTCGGATCTCGCTGTCGCCGCCCAGGCCGATCGAACTCGACTTCAGGGTCCTGACCGTAGTGCGGTAGTCGCCGATGACGGCTCCCCTCCCGCTCATCACGGGCCTTCCCCGCGCGGTGATGGCCACATCGCTGGTGGTACCGCCGATGTCCACCACGATGGCCTCTTCGAGGCCCGACAGCATGAGGGCACCCTGGACGCTCGCGGCAGGCCCGGAGAGGATCATCTCGATGGGCTTCTCGCAGGCTTCGGCCAGGCCCATGAGGGAACCGTCGGCCCTCACGATCGACAGGGGGGTAAGGATGCCTCGGCGGAGGAGCTCCACCTCGAGGGCTCCCGCCAGCTCCGCGATGAGCGGCGATATCCGCGCATTCAGGGCCGTCGTGGTGGCCCGCAGCATCCGGTCCAGCTCGCTCGAGAGCTCGTGCCCCATCACGATGGGGAGGCCCAGGCTTTCCCTGGCGATGGCCTTGATCCGGAGCTCGTGCTCGGGATTGCGGCAGGCACCGGCTGCAGTTATGGCGAGGGCCTCTACGCCCTCTCCCTCCACGAGTTCGCGGAGGGCTTTCCTCACCCCGGCCTCGTCGAGCTCCACGATGAGCTTGCCCATGATGTCGTGGTAGCCCGCGACCACCCTCAGCGGCTTGTGGGCCATACGCGCCAGGTCGTAGGAATCGTAGCCGGCAAGGAGGAGCCCCACCTTGCGTCCCTTGCCCTCGACGATGGCATTGGTGGCGAAGGTCGTGGCCAGGGATACCCTCCTTAAGCCGGGATGCTCCGACAGGGGCAGGGCATCGAGGGCCCGTCCTATGCCGATGGCAGGGTTTCCGTGGGTGGTAAGGGCCTTGACTGAAGCCAGCACACTCCGCGAGGCGAAGTCGAACAGCACGGCATCGGTGTAGGTTCCCCCGGCGTCGATGCCGAGGCCTATGCCCGAATCCATCCGGGTGGCCCTCTCATATTCTGTTCCCTCGATGCTCTCGCCGAGGCAGGTGGCTTCGCCACCCCGGACTACATAGTACTGTCGATCCTCACAGCGGACCCCGTCGCAGGCCTTTGATGCTTCCATGGTGGGGCATGGTAGGCCAAAGGCCCCGTTTTGCGCAATTACGTCGCCACGGCTATCGCCGCCAGCCTTTCCCTGAGGGTCGGATGCGAATAGTGCCAGAAGGAGTAGAGGCTGTGGGGCCAGAGGTTCGAGGCGTTTTCGCTGTTGAGACGGAGGAGGGCCGAGCCCATCGCATCCTTGCCTGCCGCCCCGGCGGCGTAGCGGTCGGCCTCGTACTCGTGACTGCGGGACCAGGCTGAAAAGAGCGGGGCGAGGAAGAAGGTGGCCGGTCCCGATACGAGGGCGAAGATCATGAGTATTGCCTCCTTTGTCTCGGCCGTGAAGCCGAAGGCCGCGTAGAGTTCGTGCCAGCCCATGAGGAGGGAAAGGATGTAGAAGCCCGCGAAGGACAGGATGATCGAAACAATTGTCATCTTCAGTACATGGTGCTTCTTCTCGTGCCCTATCTCGTGGGCGAGGACGGCCAGGACCTCGTCCTCCGACATCGAGGAGACAAGGGTGTCGTAGAGGACGATGCGCTTGACCGCGCCGAGGCCCGTGAAGTAGGCGTTGGAATGCTTCGAGCGCTTCGAGCCATCCATCACGAAGATCCCGCCCATCCTGAAGCCCAGGCGATCGGCGAGTTCCTTGATTCGATCCCGGAGGCTGCCCTCGGGCAGGGGTGTGAACTTGTTGAAGAGCGGCGCGATCAGCAGGGGAAAGATGATGGAGAGGGCAAGGCTGAGAAGGGAGAAGATGCCCGCGGCCCAGAGCCACCAGAAGCGGCCTGTCGCGTCCATGAAGGCGAAAAGGATCCACAGGAGGGGCAGGCCGATGAGGGCGGATATCAGGGTCTCCTTGGCGCCGTCGAGGAACCAGGTGCCCAGCGTGGTCGTGTTGAAGCCGAACCTCTTTTCGATGCCGAAGGTGGACCACAGCGAGAAGGGCAGGGAGAGGATGGAGAAAGCCAGGAAGATCGCGACGAAGAAAAGCACTGCCCGTGCATAAGCCCCCGGGACAAGACTTCCGAGAAAGGCGTCGAGGAGGCCAAAGAGGCCGAGGGCCGCGACAGCCAGCGTCAGGATCGTCGTTATGGGACCCTCGACAAGCGAAAAGCCCAGGCGGGAGAGCGTGTAGTCACGAGATTTCGCCGCAGCCTCGGCCGTGATCGAGGAAGCGAGTTCCTCGGGCACCCTGCCGTCAGCGGCGATGACGCTCTGCCGGTTGAGCAAGGACAGTACAAGCCCCCAGGCCAGGTCGATGAAGGCGAGGACGAGAAAAAGGAAGAGTATCGATACAGCGCTCATGTAGACTCCGATCATCCGGAGATATACCACAAAGGAGGCACTCAGGGTATCATCCGCCACCATGGCTCACCGAACGATCGCCTTTCTCGGCAGCGACATCCTCATGGATTCCCCCGACGGGGAGCCCTGGCTTTCTCCACCGAGGCTTGAGGCGGTAGAGGAAGAAGCGCAGAGGAGTTTCACCTGGTCGGGCGAGGCCTTCGAGGCTCTCTCGTTTCCGAAGGAGGCAGGGGCGGCACTGGAAGCTGCCGGCCTCATCCGGATGCCCATCAGGCAGGCCCTCTCCCGCTGGCCCGAAGCCACCCTCCGGCCTGCGCTGAAGGGCCTCGGACTCCTCAACTGGATGTCGACCGCGAAGTTCTGCGGAGCCTGCGGCACGGCCCTCGCCGATCCGGCAGCAGCAGACCTGGAGGGGGGTGCCAGAAGCTGCCCCGACTGTGGGCGCCCGACCTTCCCGCGTATCTCCCCCGCTGTCATCGTGCTCGTGACGCGGGGTGACCAGATCCTCCTCGCGCGCAACGCGAAGCTGCCAGCGGGAGGGCGCTTCGGCCTCCTTGCGGGTTTCGTCGAGGCGGGGGAGACCCTGGAAGAAACGGCCGTCCGTGAAGTCCGCGAGGAAGCAGGCATCGAGATCGGGGATCTCAGCTACGTGGCTTCGCAACCCTGGCCCTTTCCCGATTCACTGATGCTCGCCTTTACCGCGCGCTGGCTTTCAGGGGAGGCCCGACCCGATGGCGAGGAGATCGCGGAGCTCCGCTGGTGCGGCCGTGACGGACTCCCGGAAATTCCGCCGAAGGGGAGCATCGCGCGCACTCTTATCGACCGCTTCGCGCTTGCATAGGATCTTCATGCGAAGGTAGAGTCCCGCAGTGAAAACCATCCGTGCAGTACTTGCCATCGCCCTTTCAGTGCTTGCCGTGCTTCCCTCCCTCGCTGCGGGTACCGTGCTGATCCTCGATTACCACAGCTTCCTCGGCGCCAAGTCTACCCTCGACTACCCGATCGCCGACTTCGCTGCCCAGCTCGACCGCATGAAGGCCCTCGGCTATACCTTCGTATCGCTCGAAGACGCCATGGCCGGCAGGCTCGTGGGTAAAAAGAACATCGCAATTACGATAGACGACGGCAACCATTCGGTCATGGCTGCCGTGGAGGAAGTCCTCCGGCCGCGGGGCATCCCTGTCGGGCTCTTCATCTACCCTGCGGCGATAGGGCGGTCGAAGACCGTGCTCACGGCACAGCAGCTGGTCACGCTCCAGTCGGAGGGCTGCGAAATAGGGGCCCACGGCTATACGCACCAGTACATGACCCCCCGTGCCTGGCTCCGGAACCGGAAACAGGTCCTCCGCGAGGCCTCCCTTCCCATGGCCGCCCTCGCGAAAATCACCGGCAAGGCACCGAGTGTCTTCGCCTATCCCTATGGCGTCGCCGCTCCCGGGGCCAGGGACGCCGTCCGGGCGGCAGGCTACGCCTGGGCCTTCCTCGCCAGCGAGAAAGTCCGCTTCGTCGATCCGACGGATCCGGCCCTCAACCACTGGGCAGTGCCGAGGACCATCGTGTACCACTGGAACCGCCGGGCCATCTTCAAGCTCCTCGAGGCCCGCGCGGGTCCGTGATGCAAGGGAAGTCCCCGCTCAGGCCGCGATCCCGATCATTGTACCAATACTGAAGACCGCGAAGGCCACGAGCCAGCCGAGGGAGAGCTGGAAGGCCAGGGCGAAGCCAAGCCAGGACCAGCCGAGCTCGGTCTTCATGGTCGCCAGGGCCGCGAAACAGGGCGGGATCAGGAGGATGAACAGCATCAGGCAGAAGGCGACCAGGGGCGTCCACGCGGGATCTGCCGCCAGTTCGCTCCTGAGCCCCGCCCCTTCGGATTTTCCCGCTCCGACGCCGTAGAGTATGCCGAGCGTGGAGACGACCACCTCCTTTGCGGCGAAGCCGGTCACCGTGGCGACCCCGATCCTCCAGTCGAAACCCAGGGGTGCCACGAGGGGTTCGATAGCCTTGCCGAAGCGCCCCGCGAAGCTGTAGGTCATAGACCGCTCGGCGAGCTCGCGCGACAGTCCCGCCTCGAGATCGTCGGAGCCCGCTGCGGGATGGGCCTGGGACCAGGCCGCCGCCATTGCCTCTCGCTCGCCCGGGGCGACTTCATGCCTGGGATAGCTCGTGACTGCCCACACAAGGATCGAGGCCGCCAGTATCACCGTCCCGGCCTTGCGGGCGTACATCGCCGTGTTTTCCCAGACGTGCCAGAGGAGGCCCCGGAGCGTGGGCCTGCGCCAGGGTGGCAGCTCCATGACAAAGGGCGTCGGCTCGCCCCGGAGGGCCGTGCGCCGGAGGACCCAGGCCGAGCCCAGGGCAAGGGCCACGCCGACGGCGTAGATGGCCATCACCGCGGCGGCGGCATGGCGCGGGAAGAAGGCCGCCGCCAACAGGACGTGGACGGGCAGCTTCGCCCCGCAGCTCATGAAGGGGATTATCATAATTGTCAGTATTCGGTCGCGCGGGCTCTTCAGGGTCCGGGCAGCCATGATCGCAGGTACCGAGCAGCCGAAGCCGAGCATCATGGGAAAAACCGACTGGCCATGGAGTCCGAAAGCGTGGAGGGCGCGGTCGGTGGCGAAGGCCGCCCTCGACATGTAGCCTGTATCCTCGAGGACCGAGATCAGGAAGAAAAGCAGCACTATGAGGGGTACGAAGGACAGGACCCCTCCCACGCCGGCGATCACTCCGTCCACCACGTGGGAACGGAGGGCGCCTCCGGGCAGGACCGGGCCGAGCGAGGCCGCGAGCCAGCGGAAAAAGGCATCGAGCCAGGCTGTCGGATAGGCGCCGAGGGCGAAGGTCAGGCTGAAGACACCCCAGAGGGTGAGGGCGAAGATGGGCAGGGCAAGGAAGGGATGCATGACGACAGCGTCGATGGCGTCAGTGAGTGAGGCTGCGCGCCTTCCCGGCAGGCGGAGGGTCTCGCGCGTGGCGCCGTGGATGTAGCCGTAGCGCTGGCCCGAGATGACGATCTCGGCGTCCTTGCCGAAGTGCGTGCCGATCCACGCGGCCGACTCGCGCGCCAGGGCGGCGATGGCTGCCGCGTCGCGGTGGGATCCGAGGCGCTCCAGGGCGTCCCCATCCTTTTCGAGTAGCTTGACCGCAAGCCAGCGCGCAGGAAAGCGGCGCGCAAAATCCGGGTCCGCGGCGATAGCAAGCTCGAGGGCAGCAAGCCTGGGCTCGATCTCAGGACCGTAGGAGATGCGATGGAGGTCGTCGGATCCACCTGCCGCCGCCCTGTCGGCGAGGTCGAGGAGCTCCTCGATTCCCTCGCCGGTCCTGGCCACCGTCGCGGTCATGGGTATTCCCAGGATCTTTCCAAGTTCATATGAGTCGATGGAAATGCCCTGTGCCTTAGCCTCGTCGCTCATGTTGAGCGCTCCGACGACCGGAATCCCGAGTTCCTGGAACTGGAGGCAGAGATAGAGGTGACGTTCGAGATTGGTGGAATCCAGGACATCGATGATGAGGTCGGGGCGCTCGTCCAGAAGGCAGTCCCGCGTCACCACCTCGTCGATGGAGTAGGCGGTGAGGCTGTAGATTCCCGGCAGGTCGATGAAGCGGTACTCGCGGCCCTCCCTGATCCGGCTCCCCTCGCGCTTTTCGACCGTGACTCCCGGGTAATTTCCTACCTTGTGCCGCGCCCCGGTGAGGGCATTGAAGAGGCTCGTCTTGCCCGCGTTGGGATTGCCCGCCAGGGCGATTCGCAGCCTTCCCTGCCTCGTCCCGCCGCTCATGGGGAAGGCTGCCCGGTCTCTGCCTGGACCTCGACGGCGGCAGCCTCACTCTTCCGGAGAAGGAGGTTGTAACCGAGGATTCGAACCTGCATGGGCCCCGAGAGGAAGAGCCTGCGGACAACTTCGCCCTCCACTCCATTGTTGAATCCCATGTCTGCAAGTCGCTTCCCGACCTCGCGGCCGATGGTCACCCCCTGTACCCTGAAGCGGGCACCCGGGGCGAGTTCGGAAAGCAGCATGTCAGGCTTCCTTCGCGGGGTGGCTGCTCTGCCCGCCTGGGCCCGAGCAGCGGGGGCAGATCCCGACCAGTTCGAGCTGGTGGCCGATGGCCGAAAAACCATGGGCTGCGTAGACGGCAGCCTGGGCTGCCTCGATGGAGCTGTCGGCAAATTCGACAACTGTCCCGCATCGCAGGCAGACGAGGTGGTCATGATGCCCCCGCCGGAACGCACGCTCGTACTGACGGCCACCCTTGTCTGTGCGAGCCTCGCGGGCCACGCCCGATTCGGCGAGGAGCTTGATGGTCCTGAACACGGTGGCCTGCCCGATACCCCCGTCGATCGCTCGGGCAGCCTCGAAAAGCTCCTCCGCCGATACATGCTGCTCGATGGAAAGGAAGGCCTCCAGCACCACAGCCCTCGCCTTCGTCATCTTGAGTCCACTTTTCCGGAGAAAGGTTTCGAGCGCCCCAAACTCCGCCGTTGCGATCACCGATGCTTTCATTACGATAATGATTATCATTATCCGGCACGGAGGGGTCAAGCCACAGAGCAGCAATCCCCAATCGCGGCTAAGCGGGCGCAAAGGAGGGGGCTTTCCTTGTTCCCGCACGCGCCAGCTCCTATCATTGGGGCATGTATCCTTGGGAAAGCTGGCGCCTCCGGAGGGCTGCCCCGATAGTCAGGAAGGCTGCCTTAAGCGTCGGAAGATCGGTGGCAGGCGGACTCCTCCTCGCGCTCGCCCTTGGATGTAGCCTCTCCCAGGAAAATCGAAGGACCTTTGTCCTCCCCCCTGGCAGCAGGCAAGCCGACAGGATCGTCGTAGCCTGCGATGACAACTACCCCCCCTATGCGTTCAGGAACTCCAAGGGCACGCTCGAAGGCATCGTCCCTGACCTCTGGGCAGCCTGGAGCAGGAAGACCGGCATCAAGGCGGAGGTTCGGGCCATGGCCTGGTCCAGCGCGATAGCCATGTTCGAGTCTGGGGAGGCTGACGTTCTCGATACCGTCTTCCAGACTCCGGCACGCGAACTCAAGTACCTGTTCACCGCACCCTACGCCCGGATCGATGTTCCGCTGTTCATCCATAAATCCATCTCGGGGATTGCAAGCCTCTCGGACCTCGGTGGCTTCCGCATCGGGGCAAAAAAGGGCGACGCGGCCATCGAAACGCTGCAGCAGAATGGCCTGAGAGACCTCGTCCTCTTTGACAATTACAAAGACATCATCGAGGAAGCCGCGAACCTGAACATCCGGGTGTTCACCATCGACAAGCCGCCAGCCCTCTACCTCCTCTACAAGGAGGGCTTGGACAGGGATTTCCGGGTAACCTTCTCCCTCGGCTCCGGGGAATTCCACAGGGCAGTCCGCAAGGCTTCGCCCGGACTCCTGGCCCTCGTGCAGGATGGCTTCGCAGCCATCCCGGCCAAGGACGCCGCGCGCATCGACGAACGCTGGCTCGGAACGGAGATCATGAGAGGCCTCGACAGGAGGCTGATACGGGGCGTGGGGCTGTTTGCGCTCGCCATGGTCATAGTGCTCCTGGGACTCGCCTGGACCCTCCGGGTGCAGGTGAGGAGGGCGACTGCAGCGCTCAGGGAAAAGGTAACTCTGCTCGAGGAGAGTGACCAGCGGCACAAGGCCTCCCTCGCCGAGAAGGAGGTCCTCCTCAAGGAGATCCACCACCGCGTCAAGAACAACATGCAGGTGATTTCGAGCCTCATACAGCTGCAATCCTACGAAATCAAGGACGAGGATGACCGCGAGATGCTCCGCGAAACCCAGGAACGCATCCGTGCCATGGCCCAGCTCCATGAACTCCTGTACCGCTCACACGACCTTTCGTCAGTGGACGCGGGTACCTACCTCACAGGCCTCGTGGACGAACTGGCTGCAGGCCATGACTTCGCCGGCCTGGCCTGCTCGGCCGACTACTCACTTCTTGAACTCGACAGTGCGGTTCCGCTTGGCCTCATCGCCAACGAGCTCGTCCTGAACGCCCTCAAACACGCCTACCCGGGCCTGCGCTCAGGCAGGATCGACGTGAGTTTCCGCGTCCAGGACGAGGAATGCGTATTGACTGTCAGAGACCAGGGCAGGGGGCTGCTGGCATCGGTGGATCCGGGCAGCTGCCCGAGCATGGGCCTCACCTTGGTGCGGAGCCTGGCAGATCAGATCCGGGGCAGGCTGGCCTATCAAGGCCCACCTGGCTTCGGCGTCGAGCTGCGATTTACACCTCGCTGAAGCGAAGCGGGGTCGGGCCTCGCTTCAGCGGGGTCGGGCTTTAGGGCATGCGGCAGGTCTCGACCATGGAGCGGACGGAGCGCTGGGTTCCCTTGACCATGGCCTTTTCCACGACAATTACCACAGTCCTCCCGTCCGGGCCGAGGATCACGCTGCGGATCACGTAGTCGCGGACTCCTTCGCGCACGATAGAGAGGTTGCCCGCGCTCACTCGCTGGATGCTCCCGTCCTTCTGCGTCCGTTCAAGCTGCAGGCCGAAGGAAGAGCGGGGGCTCCCGTCCTTGGGCTCCGCCACGCTCTTGTTCATCGTGATCGTCCAGACGTCGTCGGTGCCATAGTCCTGGAACTCGAGCCTGGCGGGAGATTCGACTCCATCGACGAGCGCGTAGATCAGGCGGCCGCTATCGAGGGGATCGATGCGCTTAGAGGCAGCCAGGGGAGCGGCTTCGGCATACAGGGAGAACAGCGCGCCGATGGGGGAAATGCCGGCCTCGATCGCACGGGGCCAGGCTTTCTCGAGGTGTCCCTTCGGCAGGAACTGGTTCTTCCTGGTATCCACGATGCCGAGTTCAGCCCAGGGGCCCGAGGTCGCTGCGTCGATCCCGTATTGCCCGTACATGAAACAGCTGGAATCGGCCGAGAATCCGAGATCCACAAAGGCGGCAAGGTCGCCCGCTGCAAGGGGGGCGAGGAAGAGCAGGGCGGTGAGTACCGCGAGTGCGTGTCGATGTTTCATGTCGAACTCCTCCCTTCACTATCGGAATGCAGCGCTTCCGGCTTGAAAGCAGATTTCAGGAGGGCAGGAGAGGCTGCCCCTCGCTTTTCATTCCCGACCCTACGGCATATCCTGTGCCGGTGACGATCTCTACCCGTCGGAGAGTCTACTGGCTTCTCTTTGTCCTCAGCCTCGGCATGCTCCTGGCAGGCGTTGGTCTCGCCATTCCTGCGCTGGGGAGGGGCTTCCTGACCCTGGCCCTCGAAGCACACTTCGAGCACCACCGCTGGGAGTTCCTGGGCATCGGGATAGGGTCGATCACTGCGGCGATGGCTGGAGGCATCCTATCGGCCATGTTCGCAGCAGCCATGCTCCTCGCTATCCTCATCTCTTTCAGGAAGACCGGCTCCGACGAGATCTTCTTTCTTTCTTTCTGGGCTTTTACCTGCGCATTCGAGGTGGGAAGGATCGTCGTCGTGAGGATCGCAGCCGAGGGGGTCCCCATCCCCTGGGCAGCCATGGTCACGCGCACAGTCATCGCAGCGCGCTTTGCCGGATACGGGGCCTTCCTCCTCGCCGGACTCTGCTCAGGCGGCTTCAGGAGTGAGCGTCCGGGGCTCTCTCTGGGCATCGTTTCAGCAGTCGGATTGTCCTTGTCGAGCTTTATCCCCATGGATACCGGGGCCTTTTCGGACACCCTCCTGTCGCGTTTCGGCTATTCCGACATCCAGCTTCCGGTCGTCATGGCGCTTGGAGCCATTACGGGAGCCAGCTATATCGTTGGAGCCAGGATCACGGGGGAGAAGCGCTTTGCCTCGATCGCCATCGCCGCATTGCTACTACTTGCCGGCCAGGAGGTGTTGGTCACTTCCTGGAGGCCCGAAGCCCTGGCCCTTGGCCTTGCCCTGATGGGCATCGGTGCGCAGATCGCCATTTCGCGCCTGCACGCCTGGTACCTCTGGCAGTAGCGGGTCCTACAGGAGCAGCAACGAGGCGAGACCGGCAGCCATCGGAAGCACGATGTTGTCAAAGTCCTTGAGCGGGGCTGCCTCGACCAGCGTGCCCACGAGGGCAACGCCCAGCGACTCGGGCGCGCGCTGTGTAAGCGAGTAGGCCGAAATGAATACGGCAAAGAAACAGGTCAGGCTCCCCTCGAGCGACTTGCCACCGGTAAAGGGAAGACGTATCGAGCCAAACAGCTTGCCGACAAGGCTGGACAGGCCATCCCCGAAGGCGAGCGAGTAGATGGCAATGGAAGCGGCGGGTTCGGGATACAGAAGCAGCGAGAGCATCGTGCCGATGCCGAGGGTCACTGGTCCGAGAACAAAATGCCCTGAATCGCGCTGGCGAGCAGCCAGGGCTGTGACACGGGAAATAAGGGGCACCTCGACGCCGCCCATCCGAAGTGTTTCGCTGGTAGCATAGACAAGGGTACCGACGGCAAGCATGAAATACGTAAGGCTCAGATTATAGGAAGCTAAAAGGGGCACGAGACCGATAAGAAGATGTATGCTTTTCCTGACGAGTTCGATCCGTATCTCTTGCCCAATCGATAGCAACCTTGCCCCTGACCCAGAAAGTCGAAGTTCACGTTCCACGTTTCCATTCTCCATAGTAAATCGCACCACCATCTCTGGACCGATTCCAATGATGGACCGCTGATACCATTAGGTATAGCAGATATCATGCCAATAGTCCAAAGGAGCGCCGATCTTTATTAATTCCATTTATGTTATACAATTAATGATCTGACGCCTAGAAACCATCCAGTGAATGTATGGTTTTTTTTACGCTCTTTCCGAACTCGTGAGACATGCATCGGCCTTGACAGCGAAAAATGCAGAGTGATAGATTCATAAACGCTGTCGGGCGATTAACTCAGCGGGAGAGTGCTACCTTCACACGGTAGAAGTCACTGGTTCAATCCCAGTATCGCCCAATTTTTTATTCTTTTATTCCGTAACGACTTAACCAGTCCTGCCTCCAATTGTCGTCCTCTGCAAAGTTCATGATGACTTCCTTCGTGGCCTGATGAAAATGAATGTCAGGAGCACAAGCACCCCAAACCCACTGTAGAGCGCCGTAAAGACCCATGGAGGAAAGTCGTAAAAGATAATCTTTCTGACTAAACTTGCGACGAAGGAGAGCTGTTCTCCACTTCCCTGTCCAGCCTTGAGCCTAAGGTAGTATTCCCACAGGGTCAGCGGGCAGGTGATTCCGAGAATGGCTTCCAGCGCAACATACAGGATAGCGGCGAGGTGGAGAACCCTGAAAAGGGTGTTCCTGATCCATTCCCATTTCAGCGCAAATCCCATGAGGATGAGGATTTCCCCTCCCACACAGAATGAGACTATGACAAGGTGGATGACGACGATTAGGTCAGCGAGGAAGGCGTCCATCTGCTCCAGCCCTGAACGGAATCCAGCCTTGAAAACTCCATGGCAAGCGGATTATGGTCGCTCATTCCGGTCCAGCCAGGATCAAGCAGGACGCTACAGCTTGTTACCCTGTCAGCCAAGGTCTTGTTTATGAAGAAGCAGTCGATATGAAAGGGCAAGGCAGGATCTTTACTCCACCTGAGAGTCTGGGCAAGTGGCATGCCGGGGTTCATCAGTTGCCATGCTTGAATCAGCCCCATTCCTTCCAGCAGCGCCAATCCTCTTCTGTCCTCGGAATTGCTTTTCAAGGGTTCACTCGGCAATCGGCTTCCAAGGGAAATGTTGAAGTCTCCTCCGATTATGATGTTGTCATATTTAAGCTCTTTTATGGAATCAAGGATGGCAATCAGGTTTTCCAGGTATGTCATCTTGTTGGATGGATTGTGGACATTGACAAGGAGAATCTCCTGCCCTTCACAGAAGACCCTTCCTGCAATGACCCAGCCATTGAATACTGGCAAGGGGAATTCTTCTATAGGAATGTTTCTTGTGACAATGCCGCTTCCCCAGTTCACGTTCTCGACGCTGTGCCAGACTGCTTCCTGGTTAAGGAAGGAGACTGGATAGCTCTTTGGGTCAAAAGCTTCCTGGACAAAAGCGATGTCGGCTCCACTGTCACTGATGAGTCGATCAAGATGGTTCTTTTCCTTCCCGCTTCCACCAAAGTGAAGGTTGTAGGTGGCTACTTTCATGATACCTCTATGTAAAGCCTGAATTGATGCTCATGCAATATAGCCGGGATGGCCGCCCAGAATTCCGTCGAATGAGGGAATCCATAGCCCTTCTCCATATTCCTGGACCTTTTAAAACATGGGAAAACCGGGAAAACCCTTGCTACCGCCAGCCATCTCTTCCACACTCTAATTCATCCTCACTTGCTGTTTCAGAGCTGGGATTGGAGCCGAGAACCGTGGGTCCACTGAATAAAAAGACCATCCTTCTCGTTGAAGACGAGTCCCTTCTCGCCATGAGCGAGAAAATGCAACTTGAAAAGTATGGCTACGGCGTTACAACGGTCAGCTCCGGAGAAAAGGCTGTGGAAGCCATCCAGGGGGCTGCTGCCTTCGACCTTATCCTGATGGACATCAACCTTGGGAAAGGCATCGACGGGACACAAGCCGCACAAACCATCCTCACAGGCCATGACATCCCCATCGTCTTCCTATCTAGCCATTCTGAACCCGAAGTCATCGAGAAGACGTGGAAGGTCGCCTCCTACGGCTATGTTCTGAAGAACTCCCCAATCACTGTCCTTGACGCCTCCATCAGGCTGGCTTTCAGCTTGCATCAGGCACACAGGGAGAGTTGGCTGAAAAAAGAGAATCTTGGTCTGGCGCTGGAATCCAGCCGAGCGGGAATATGGGATTGGGACATCGCCAACAATAGCTTCACCTGGTCGCCTGAGTTCTTTGCGCTCTTCGGAATGGAAAACGACGCGCAAGCAGGGATTGAGGCATGGACAAAGACTGTCTACCCCGATGACCGGGAAGAGGCTTCGCGCAAGATACAGGAAGCGATCGACAAGGGAAGCAACCTGCGAAACGAGTATCGCATCATGCTTCCTGGCGGGGCGATCCGATGGATTGAAGCCACAGGAAGGGCCTACTACGAAAACGGCAAGCCCATCCGGATGACTGGGCTCTGCCTTGACGTCTCCGAACGCAAGGGCATCGAGGAGGAGCTTTTAAAAAGCGAAAGGAACCTCGCGGAAGCCCAACGGATAGCGGGGATCGGGAGTTGGGAATGGGATATGGTTTCCAATACGACCCGATGGTCAAAGGAGATGTATCGGATCTATGGGCTTGCCCCCGAGACCTACGACGGAAAACCCGAAACAATACTGAAGGTTGTTCATCCGGATGATGTCGGAAAATTCACGGACAGCCTGGACGGCAACCTGAAAGACGGAAGCTTTCCGACACTTGAATACCGTGTCATCCATTCTGATGGCACAGTCCATCACATTCTTGCGAACGGGCTTGTCGAATTCGGAGCCGATGGACGGCCGACACGGAGCCTCGGAACAGCCCTTGACGTCACCGCGATGAAAGCTGCCTAGGTGGCATTGGTGGACAGCGAAAAAAGGTTCCGGTCCCTGGTCTGGGACATGGATATTGGTGTTCTCATCCAAGGCCCGCGTGCTGAAATCCTGATGGCCAACCCCCAGGCCCTTGAGCTTCTCGGGCTTTCCGAAGACCAGCTTCTCGGCAAGACATCCTTCGATCCGGACTGGAACGTGATACACGAAGACGGTTCACCCTTCCCGGGTGAGACGCACCCCGTAGTACAAGCCATCGATACCCTCGCTCCGGTCAGGGATGTGGTCATGGGAGTATTTCGTCCTACCACTCACAATCGCGTATGGCTCAATGTAGACGCCATCCCGCACATGGAGAACGGAAAGCTCCAGCATGTCGTAGTCAGCTTTACCGATATATCAAAGCGAATGCAGGCAGAAGAAGCAAACCGATCGCTTCTCTCTGAAAAAAGCATCCTTCTCAAGGAAGTCCATCATCGCATAAAGAACAACATGAACAACCTCAGCAGTCTTTTGTCCCTTCAAGCCCAGACGGTCAAGGAGCCATCGGCTGTAACAGCATTGGAGGACGCAAATGCCAGACTCCAAAGCATGGCGCTTCTCTACGACAGGCTGTATCGGTCGCCTGACTTTACCGAACTATCGATCAGGGACTATCTGCCAGCCTTGATTGAAGAGATTGTATCCAACTTCCCTGCCAGCACAGGGGTGAAAGTAGAAATGACCGTCCAGGAATTCATTCTTGATGCCAGACGCCTCCAGTCACTGGGCATAATCATAAATGAACTGATCACCAACATCATGAAGTATGCTTTCAAGGGAAGAGATGGCGGAAAGATTTCCGTATCGGCCACAATGACAGGTTTCCATGTGCTCATTTCCATCCAGGATGATGGCAACGGCATTCCTGAATCCGTTTCATTCGGGAACTCCACGGGCTTTGGGCTTCAGCTTATCCAGGGGCTGACCCAGCAGCTGGCTGGAACAATACGAATTGAGCGAGGGATGGGGACGAAGGTCGTACTGGAATTTGAGGCGAATGGCTAAGGCAGCCTTGTCAATGCCAGGAACCAGGGAGCCGGGAATCACGCAAGGGCGCTCGAAAAAAATCGGGCAGTCAAGGGAGCGCTCCCCTCATAATGCTTATTGATGTTGATGGTTTCTCCTTCAGGAACTGGAAGTAGTCCCTGGTACGATAGTTCTTGTTGCGCGTCTCTATTGCCACTACTCGAACTCGAGCATGATGGCGTCGGTCTGGGGGAGTTTTTCCCGGCCATTGCGAAATTACCCTGCCCATCTGTAGTATCATGTATCAGACGGAGCTGGAGAAGGAGTCATTGGCATGAAAGAAGTAATCGTCGCCCTCGCACGATACAACCGGGGCGCTAACCTGAACTTGATCGAGACCCTCGAGAAGGCGGGAGCGGAGCTAGCTCTCAAGGAAACGGGAACCTACTACAAGACCGTTCTCGGAACCCTCCAGCACTGTGTCTGGTACGAAGTCTCCTGGCTGAAACGGTATAGGGCCCTGGGTGACTTTTCTTCCCTTCGCGCCACTGTCCTGGATGGGGAAGTGGACGCACTGAAAGCGAAGGTCGGCGAGGACTTCGCCGCGCTCGCGTCCCTCACCAAGGAGATCGACTCACTCTATGTCGCGTTCAGCGAGGAAGCAGGGCTTGAAGACCTCCAGAAGTCCATCACGTTCAAGAACTTCCGTGGGGAAGACCAGGAGCGCATCGCCTGGCAGACGATCTTCCACGTCCTGAACCACTTTACCCACCACCGTGGCGAAATTTCCGGCGCCTTGGACAGGATGGGTGTCAGCAACGATTTCGCGGGGTTCTTCAGGTATCTTTGAGAAGGGACTGCTTTTCCTGCTCCCTATTTCCCGGCTCATGAAGAAGGCATTCGAGATACAGAGGGACACTGTTTCCTAGGTCCCCCCGTATTCCCTGAGGGCCTCCACCATGGCGACGATGTTGGCAGGCGGGACGTCGCTCTGGATGTTGTGGACGCTGCTGAACACAAAGCCCCCACCCGGTGCCAGGGCCTCGATGTTTTTCCGGACGTCGTCCCGCACTTCGTCAGGGCTGCCCCTGGGCAGGATGCCCTGCGTGTCCACGCCGCCACCCCAGAAGACGAGGTCCGCCCCGAAGTCACGTTTCAAGGCAGCGGGCTCCATGCCTGTCGCGCTGATATGGACGGGATTGAGTATCTGGGTACCGATCTCGATGAAATCGGGGAGGAGGGGCCGGACATTGCCGCAGGAATGGAAAAAGCGCCTGGCGCCCGGAGCGAGCCGCTTCATTGCATCGAAGAGGATTTTCACCCGGGGTTTGACGAGTTCACGGAACATCGCAGGTGAGATGATCTGGGAAGTCTGGGTGCCATAGTCATCCGCGTAGCTCACCACGTCCACGAGGTCTCCGAGCCGGGGCAGGGCCATCTCCCAGAAGGCGAGCTTGAGTTCCAGCATCTTGTCGAAGAGGGCTTCGGCGATTTCCGGTTCCGCCGCCATCGTCATGAGTAATTCCTCCATGCCGATGATCCTCTGGGACATCTCGAAGATGCCGGCAAAGGGATCCTTGAGGAGGACGGCAAATCCCGCGCTGCGGTAGGCCTGGGCCCTTTCCCTGAGGCCTTCGATCCGCCGCTCGTCGCCCAGGTCCGGCCAGGGCTGCCTCTCGATGTCCCGGACAGTGAGACCGGGACCGGGAAGGGGCACCTTGAAGACGCTGTGGTACAGGCCACCGGGGCGGCTCCGGCGGTGGGTTATGCCCCACTCGTCGTGGTATTCCCAGTAGTCGCCGGCTTCGGCTTCGACAACATTCCAATTGTGACTATTGAGGGGATAGAGGCCACGTACGTCCACGCCGAGGCGGGCGATGAAGTCGTCATCGGGGAGGGCCAGGCGCTGGATGGAGTCGCAGAGTGTAGCCCCGGTTTCCCTCAGGCCGAGGGCGCTCCGGAGGCCACGGTAGGCGTCCACATGGATACCGGTGACCTGCACGCTGCCGATGTCCAGGGGAAGGCGGTCGCCCTCGCGATGGGAGAGGGCAGCCAGCACTCGATCCCTCGAACTGGATTGTAGCTTCACGCCAGCGTGAGCCGCGACGAGGACTCGCTGTCCAGGTAGAGCCGGGCCTGTGGCGTCTGGCGCAGGATGGACCCGGGACAGTCCTCGGTGATGGGACCAAGGAGGCAGCGCTCCACGGCCTCGGCCTTTCGCGCCTCGGGGACGATGGCGAGGACCCGCGTGGCGGAGAGGAGGGCGGGGATGGTCAGGGTAATTGCATCGGTCGGCACCACCGCGAGGCTGGCGAAGTGGCCCTCCCCTACCTGCTGCCTGCGCGATCGCTCGTCGAGCTTTACGACCTTGACCCATACTGGATCGTCGAACTTAGCCCAGGGCGGATCATTGAAGGCCAGGTGTCCGTTTTCTCCGAAGCCCAGGGCACAAAGGTCAGCGGGGTGGGCACGGAGGAGGGCTTCGTAGGCCCTGCAATCGGCCTCCAGTCCCGAATTGGGTACGGGGAAAAAAGCCTTGGGCTGGACCTTGTCGATGAGGTGTTTCCTGAGGAAGAGGGGAAAGCTTGCGGGGTGGGCGGGGTCGATGCCGACGTATTCGTCCATGTGGAAGACATTGACAGCCGACCAGCGGATCTCCCTCATGCTTCCGAGGGCGGCGAGGAAGCTCAGCTGGGAATTGCCCGTAGCAATTATGATATTCGCCTCGCCTCGTGCCCCGATGGCCTTTGCGATCACCGCCGCCGCCTCCAGCGCAGCCGCCTTCCCGAGTTCCTCGTTCGAGGCATAGACAGCCGCGGGCAGGCTGCCATAGGTCATTTCACGCAGGGGTTTGATGCTCATGGGAAGGGCTCTCCTTGGGTTCGGTGTCGTCAGATCCACTGGCCCCGGATCATCGTCCGCCAGGGGAAGAAATCATCGTTGAAAATCGCCAGGTCGGCATCCTTGCCCTTTTCGATGCTGCCCTTTCGCCCCTCCAGGCCGATGGCGCGGGCGGGTGTGAGGCTGACCATCCTGAGTGCCTCGGGCAGGGAGATACCAACTACCTCGGTCAGCACGGGAATCATCTGGTTCAAGAGGGTGGAACTGCCGCCGAAAACCTTCCGGTCCTGGGACTGGCCGACGCCGTCGCGGACCTCGAAGGTCAGGGCTCCGAGGGCGTAGCTCTCACCCTCGGCGAGGCCCGCTCCGCTTCCGGCGTCGGATACGGCACAGAGGCGGTCGGGGCCCAGGCACTTATAGGCCAGCTTCATGAGGGTCGGGGGGAGGTGCCGGTTGTCGGCGATCATCTCCACCGACAGGCCATCGAAGGTCAGCGCGGCTTCGAGGAGGCCTGGCTTGCGCCAGGGGCCCTCGCGGATGACGCTCGACATCGCGCTCCAGATGTGCGTCACGTGGCTGAGGCCCCGCTTCATCGCCGCCGCGACCACGCCGTCCTGGGCGGCGCTGTGGCCAGCTGCGACGAGGATGCCGGCCCTGGCGAGGGTCTCCACCAGGTCGAGGGCGCCGGGAAGTTCGGGTGCCAGGACCCAGACCTTCAGTATGTCAGAGTACTGAAGGATTGAAAGCGGACTGCCGTCGCCGGGGAGCCGCAAGCTGGCAGGATCGAGGGCGCCGCACTGGGCAGGGCTGATGTAGGGGCTTTCGAGGTGGACGCCCAGGACCTGAGAGCCGCCGTGTTTCGAGCCCATCCAATGGCGGGCGAAGTCCAAGGATGCGAGAAGATCGGGCAGAGGCGTGGCTACGAGGGTTGCCAGGATCGAGGTGACGCCCCTTCGGGCATTCTCGTCGGTGATAAGTTCCCAGGCCCTCGCATCGCACTCGTCAAAGGCACGACCGAGGGCGCCGTGCGTGTGCATGTCCACGAGACCGGGAGCGATGAGCCTGCCTCCGACATCCAGGTGCTCGATGCCCGGACCAAGCTCAGAGTCCTCTGCCAGGCCCGCGATGCAGCCGTCCTCGATAAGGAGTGCCTTGCCTTCGACAATCCTGTCGGGAAGGGCAATGCGGCCGCCCACGAGGGCGAGGACACTCACGTGACTATCCCCTGGAGGGGCAGCTCCCCTGCGCGATGGCAGCTCACAAAGTGTCCGGGTGATACCTGACGGAGCAGCGGCGACTGCGTTTTGCAGACATCGATGGCGTAGGCGCAGCGGGGGTGAAAGTAGCAGCCGGGTGGCGGGTTGGCGGGACTCGGGACCTCACCGGAAAGCTCGATACCCTCGGAGCGCAGGCGGGGATCGGGGATGGGGACGGCGGAGAGGAGGGAGGCCGTATAGGGGTGCTTGGGAGAATAAAAGAGGGTCTTGGTATCGGCGGTCTCGACCAGCTTTCCGACATACATGACAGCCACATGATCGCAGATGTGCTTGACCACGGAGAGGTCGTGGGCCACGAAAAGATAGGTGAGGCCAAGCCGTTCCTGGAGTTCGAGGAGGAGATTGAGCACCTGGGCCTGGACCGAGACGTCGAGGGCAGACACCGGTTCGTCGGCCACGACAAGCCGGGGGTTGAGGGCGAGGGCACGCGCTATGCCGATGCGCTGCCTTTGGCCCCCCGAGAAGGCGTGGGGAAAGCGCTGCATGTATTCGGGGCGAAGGCCCACGAGTCCCAGCAGCTCTGCCACGCGCTCCTGCCTCTCCTTGCGGTTCGGCATGCCATTGACCAGGAGGGGCTCTCCGACGATGTCGAAGAGGTTCATCCTCGGATTGAGGGAGCCGAAGGGGTCCTGGAAGATCATCTGCATCTGACGCCTGAGCGGCCGAAGTTCGCGTCGGGACAGGGGGGCGAGGTCGACCGTCCCGCTGTCGGCGGTCTGGAAGAGGATCTGGCCGCCCGTCGGCTCGAGGGCCCGGAGGACACAGCGCGCCGTGGTGGTCTTGCCACAGCCGCTCTCGCCGACCAGGCCCATGGTCTCGCCCTCGCGGATCGAGAAGCTGACGTCGTCCACCGCCTTGACAAGGCCTGTCACCCTGCGGCGGAAACCCTTCGTAATTGGGTAATATTTAGTGAGACTCCGGACCTCGAGGAAGGGCGGGGCCGGATCCGGGTTCGTTTCAGGCCTGGCCATTGGCCACCTCCGGAGTGTCGCGGAAAAGGAAACAACTGACCAGTTGCCGCCCGTCCACCGCCTTCAGTTCGGGCTCATCCCTGTCGCAGACGCCAGGCATGAAGCTCGTACAGCGCGGATGGAAGGGGCAGCCCTTGGGGCGGTTGAAGGCATGGGGGATGGACCCGGAAATGGTCGGCAGCTTGACCCGGGGAGCCGACTGGACGCTCGGTATGGAACGGAGCAGGGCCTGGGTGTAGGGGTGGAGGGGATTGTGGAAGAGGTCGTCCACGGGCCCCTGTGCCATGACCTTCCCGAGGTACATGACGACGACGTAGTCTGCCATCTGGGCAATGACTCCGAGGTCGTGGGTGATGAAGATGATGGCCGAGTTGTACTCGAAGCGCAGCTTGCGGAGAAGGCGCAGGATCTGGGCCTGGGTCGTTACATCGATGGCCGTGGTTGGCTCGTCGGCTATCAGGAGTCGGGGATTCGCGGCGAGGGCCATGGCTATCATGGCGCGCTGCCGGAGCCCCCCGCTCATCTGCCAGGAATAGCTGTCGATGCGCTGCTCGGGCATGGATATTCCCACATCGCGGAAGGTATCCACAGCGAGTTGACGGGCCGCGCTTTTGCTGAGGTCGCGGTGCAGACGGATGGCTTCGATGACCTGGTTTCCGACCGTGTGGACCGGGCTGAAGGCAGCCATGGGTTCCTGGGGGATGAGGGCGATCTCTGCGCCCCGGATGTCGCGCATCTCCTTGCCGTTGGGGGCGAGTCCCACGAGGTCGATGGTTCCCCTTACCTTGGAGGTTCCTGCCTCGCCCGATGCGCGGCTGTGGTACATGATCTGCCCTTCCACGATCCTGCCCGGCGGTTCGACGATCCTGAGGATGGCCTTCATCGTGACGCTCTTTCCGCAGCCGCTCTCGCCGACTATGCCGACCACCTGTCCTGGCTGTACATCGAAACTGACTCCATCGACGGCCCTCACCCTTCCCTCGTCCATGGGGAAGTGGACCTTGAGATTCCGGACTGACAGCAGGGGCTCGCCGCCCCCCTCCAAAGTCACCATCGCCCCTTCCTTGTCGGTCTTATTTCCCATAGGGATCCGCCGCGTCACGCAGTCCGTCGCCGACGATGTTGAAGGCCAGGACGGCGATCACCACCACGAGGCCGGGTATGAGGAGCCAGGGTGCCAGGGCCAGGGTCTGGATGTTCTGGGCCTCCTGGAGAAGGACGCCCCAACTGATGGCAGGGGGCCGGAGTCCGAGCCCCAGGAAGCTCAGGGAGGTCTCGCTGATGATCATGACCGGTATGGCCAGTGTGCTCGTGGCGATGATATGGCTCGAGAAGGTGGGCACCATGTGCCGCAGGATGATGCGCATCCGGCTGCAGCCGACCAGCTCGGCGGAGAGGACGAAGTCCTCCTCCCTGAGGGAGAGGAAGCGCCCGCGGACCTCGCGGGCCAGGGTCGTCCAGCCGATGAGGGCGAGGATTATCGTAATTGCGAAGAAGACCCGCGTCGGAGGCCAGTCACGGGGGAGGGCCGCCGAGAGGGCAAGCCAGATCGGGATGGTAGGAAGGGACTGGAGGAGCTCGATCAGCCTCTGGATGACGAGGTCGACAAAACCGCCGAAGTAGCCCGAGATACCGCCGAGAAGGACGCCGAGGAAGATGCTCAAGGCAACCGACACCATGCCTATGGTCATCGAGGTCTGGGTGGCGAACATGAGGCGGGACCACTGGTCGCGGCCGAGGCGGTCGGTGCCCAGGAGGTAGATGCGGTTCTGCTCATCGGCCCGGACTGCTCCGAGGATGTGGAGGCGGGTGGGGATGAGGCCGAAGATCTTGTAGGGGTAGCCCTGGGAAAGGAAGCGCACGGCGATCTTCTTGCTCGCGTCGATCTTCCATTCCATCCGCAGCGTGGTCGGATTCCGCTTGCCCACGACCGTCGGCACCCAGGGCCTGAGCTTCGCTCCATCGAAGAGGTGAAGGCTCTGGGAGGGGATGAAGGCCAGTTTTGCGTCGGTCAGTTCCGGTTCCTGGATGCTGAAAAAGGCAGGAAACAGAAGGACCACGAAAAACATGAACAGGACGACCATGGCCACGAGGGCCGGCTTGTGCTTTGTAAAGCGCCACCACACAAGCTGGGCGTTGGAGGCGACTGATACCCGGTCTTCCGGGATTGCTTCCTTGAGAAGAGGGGCGGTGTCGAGGCTTTCTTCCATGGTCAGCCCCTCATCCTGATCCGCGGATCAGCCAGTGCCAGGAGTATGTCGGACAGGAGGGTCCCGATGATCGTCAGGAAGGCGTAGATCAAGAGGAGGCTGCCGGCGAGATACATGTCCTGGCTGATGAGGGAACGGAGGAGAAGCGGCCCGATGTTGGGAAGGTTCATGACCGTCGCGACGATGAGGCTCCCGGAAAAAAGCTGGGGCAGATACCAGCCAATTGTGCTGATCAGGGGGTTGATGGCCAGGCGGACCGGGTACTTGAGGACGAGCTTCCATTCCGACATGCCCTTGGCCCGGGCTGTGACGACATAGAGCTTGTTGAGCTCGTCCAGGAGGTTGGCGCGCATGACCCGCGTCAGCCGGGCAGTGCCTGAAATTCCGATGACGATGGCTGGTAGCCACATGTGCTTCATGAGATCCGCGACCCGGGCCAGGTTCCAGGGCGCCTGCTCGAATTCCGGCGAAAAGAGCCCGGTGACGCTGATGCCCAGGACCGAGAAACCCAGCCACATGAGGATCAGGGCCAGCATGAAATTGGGGATGGCCACCCCGATGTAATTGAAGAAGGTGAAAAAATAGTCGATCGGCCCGTGCTGGTGCCGGGCCGAAAGGATGCCTGCAGGAATGGCGATGATCCAGGTAAATATGAAGGAAAAGGCCGCGAGTGCCAGCGTGAGGACGAGGCGCTCGCCTATCAACTCAGCATTGGGTCTTTGGTACTCAAGCGACAGGCCGAGATCTCCCCGGAGGAGATTCCCCATCCAGTAGAGGTACTGCACGTATATGGGCTTGTCGAGGCCATAGGTCTGCCTGAGAGCCTGCAACTCGGTCTCGCCTATCGATGAACCCGAGGATGCGAGGGTCGCGGCATAGCTTGTCAGAAAATCGCCTGGAGGCGCCTGGACGAGGGCGAACACGATCACCGAGAAGACAACGAGCAGTACAGGCATGAGCAGGACCCGTTGCATGATGAACCTGAGCATTTCGCCTCCGCATGGCCTGGACAATACAGACCGGTTCCCGCCCCCTCCCCGAAGGAGGGGGGCCAGGAACCGGCCCAGAAACCCGATTACCGGATAAAGAACCCTATTGCCTGAAGTAGAACTGCTCGGTCCGGGCGTTGCCTGGCGTGCGCAGTGGCCAGTCGTTGCCGAGGGTAGCGGGGATGTTGCGCATGTTCTTGTTGATCACCACGACGCCCTGGACCATCGGCGTCAGGCCGATCGTTCCGACCTCGTAGAGCTGCTCGGCCCAGATCGTGAACAGTTCCTTGGCCATCTTGACCTGCTGTTCGGGGCTGGCGGACTTGGCCTGGTCGATGAGCTCAGTGACCCGCTTCATCTCGGCGGGGGGCTCCATGCCTTCCTTGCCGTTGCTCGTGTACCATTTCTGGTAGGCGCGGCCGAGGGCCAGACCCGGGCTCGTGCGTGGGTCGAATTTCGGCGCTCCGGTAAAGGGATAGCCGGTCGTATCCTCGTTCCAGATCTCGATCTGCAGATCATCGGATTCACGCATCTGGAAGTGGGTGGCGCGCTCGCGGATCTGAACGATGGTCTGAATGCCCACCTTCTGCCAGTCACGGCCGATAAGCTGTCCGACGTCGGGCCAGTTGGCGAAGGCGGGGACGACTCCCAGCTCCACGACCACGCGGCTGCCACTCGGGTAGAGCCTGTAGCCCTCGCTGTCCTTCTTGTCCAGACCGAGCTTGTCCAGGAGGACGTTGGCCTCGTCGGGATTGTACTCGGTGTATTTCTTCGCAACGGCATCGCCCGGATAGAAGGGACTCCAGGGGGCGGGAACGGCCTGGCGGGGCTCGCCGAGGCCCATGAACACCGATTCCTTGATCTGGTCACGGTCGATGGCGTAGGACATCGCGATGCGGAAGTTCTTCTGGCGAAGGAGGTCAGCAACCTTGGCATCGCCCTTGAAGGTCTGGTTGAACACCACGGCGGCGTCCGAACCGCCGAAGGTCGGCCAGGTGATCACACGGTATTTGCCGTCCTTGGCTTCCTGCTCTTTCAGCACTGGGTAGGTGGCCATGTCGATATGACGTTCCTGCTCGTCGAAGTTGCCCGCGATGGCAGCGAGGTTGAGGGCCTGCTTGTCCTGGAAGAAGGTGAAGCGCATCTCGTCGATGTAGGGAAGCTGGTTGCCCTTCGCGTCAACGCCCACATAGTAGGGATTGCGCTTGAGGGTAAAAATCTGGTCGCTCACGCGGCTTGCGGGAGCCCAGGGGGCCATGACGGGCCTGTCGGGGTTCTCGGGAGGGGCGTTCCTGGCTGCGAAAAGCTCTGCCCAGCTCTTGAACTTTGCGTCCGCGACGAGCTTGTCGAGCGTGGCCTTGCTGGCGTAGGCGGCGTGGAACTGCTTGAGGTAGTGCTCAGGGAGGAAGGCGGCATAGGTCCTGTCGCCGCCATCCTTGTTGGCGAGTTCGAGGAGGAGGGTGGTATTCGCTTCCTTGTAGACCCAGCGGAATCCGTAGTCATTGGTCCTTGTGACAAGGGCGGCCGTGCCATCCTTGTTCTGCATCCACTTCGGAAGCGTCGGAGTCAGGTCCTTGTTGAGCAGGACGTCCTTGTACCAGAAAATGATATCATCGGCGGTGAAAGGATGACCGTCGGACCATTTCGCGCCCTTCAGCATCTTGAAGGTCCAGGTCTTGAAATCCGCGCTAGAGGTCCAGGATTCGATAAGCTTGGGTTCGACCTTGCTGCCATCGGGGGAGAAGCGGACCAGCCCGTCATAGACCATCCGGACATAGTGGTTGGCATCGGAGGGACCGAGGAAGCCGCGACGCCAGACGCCGCCGTAGCGGCCGATCTCGTCCGTTACGGGAACGACGGGAGGATTGTCGGGCAGGCGTTGTACGACGGGAGGCAGCTTTCCTGCCTTGACCAGCTCGGCGAGCTGGGGTGCCTCGTTGTACTTGCCGGCTGCCTGGGCCTGCAATGAAGCCATCGCGACGGTGCTGAAAACCACCGCCAAAACCAGGACCGTGAGTTTGCCTTTTCTCATGTAGCGAAGCCTCCTTGGGTAAAAATCGCAGACTGAACGTTGGATGCGTCTACATGAGGCAGCAGGCCCTCATGAGAACCTCCCAGAAAAACGACGTTAGCGCTAACGCAACAATAGCACCACTTCCGGGCATGTCAACTGAAATGTTGCGGGGCAGGGATGCCCCTGCTGCGCCAGGCTGAGACCTTGTTCGGACTTTCCGGGTAGCTATCAGGAAGCGAAGGCTATTCCTTCTTCTCTGTTTCAGCCGGCTTGGCTGGAGTAGCGCTTGGACGCGTGAGGAGACCGGCTCCGAAGGCGTAGAGCCTTGGGTACGCCCATTCGCCGTCCTTGGCTATCGAATCGTAGGTCGAAAGCTCGATGCCCCGCCCCGGGTGCAGGGCGTAATCAAGGTTGGCGTAGCCGAGATTGGCTTGGTTGGCCTCGGTGAGGCTCCTGGCGTCCTGGACAAATGCGTCGTAGAGGCGGGCGGACTCGGCGAAGTCGGCAACTGCCTCGGCCTTGAGCTTCGAGGCGCCGTTCCGGCTGCCGAGCTTGAACAAGGCGACGCCGTGGTTGTTCTTCGCCTCCATGAGGATCTTCGAGATGGTACGATCGTATGACTTTTCCTTGGGTTCGAGGTAATCCATAGCGGCGTACTTGTCGCCGAAATCGTCCGCGATGCGCCTGAAGTAGCTCTCCGCCGAGGCGTAGTCCTGGCGCCTGAAAAAAGTGTTCGCGAGGGCCCAGGAAAGCCAGGGGCTTTCGTTCCCGCCCTGCCAGGACTGCCAGAACTGCGAAAGGGCGTCGCCGTAGCTGGAGGCGCGATAGGCGATAAAGCCGCGACGATAGCGGATTTCCGGATTGTCCCAGCCTGCCTTTTCGGCCCGGGAATAGAGTTCGCCAGCAGCGGTCAGGTCATCCTTGGCGAGGTAGGCGACGTCTCCAAGGCCGGCATAGGCGCGGCCGAAGGCCGGGCTACGCTGGAGGCGCCCAAGATCGAGGGCCTTTTCATACTCCACCGCAGCCTTGCCGAAATCCTCGTCGGCCAGGAGGTATTCCTGGTCGCCTATGAGGAGGTCGCCGCGTCGGATGAGGGCCTCAAGGTACATGCCCAGGCGGCGCTTCCCGAGGGCGGGAAGGGATTCGAAACCGACGATGGCGTTGCCGAGGGCCTTCTTCTCCTCCGCTCCTTCGCCCACGGTCCGGTAGTAGCGGTGAAACTGCCAATGCGTCTCGGGAAGCCGTATATCCTCTTCGAGGGCCAGCTTCAGGATCTCGTGGACATCCTCGATCTTGTCCTTGCCAATGAGGTAGCCCCCGAGTTCGGCGAGGGTCGAGGCCGAAAGCGGTGGCTTTGGCATGGCCATGAAACGGGTCTTGAGCGGCATCACCTCGGAGCTCTGGTCCACGCGCATGAAGTACATGAGCATGCGCTCGAGATAGATGTCCTTGGCCCCGTAGTTCGTGATCAGCGTGGCAAAGCGCTTCCTCGCGTCCTCGAAGCGGGCGGGAATCTCGTCGGCCCATTCGAGGAAGATGTCTCCCTGGAGGAGGAGGGCGTCCTTGTCGAGGGCCTCCCGGTCCAGGACATGCTTGTTCAGTATTGTGATGGCTTCCTTGTACTTGAGCTGGTCGCGCTCGAGGCTGGCCCATTCCATGGCGCCCTGCTTCTCGCCGGGATGGCGGCGGATGAGGTCGGAATACTTGTTCTCCGCGTCGAGGAAATGGCGCTTGGCGACATAGGCCTGGGCGTAGCGGTAGTACCAGGGAATGAATTCGCGGATCTCGGTAGCGCGCGCGAAGTCTTTTTCCGCCTCGGGGTAACGGCCCTGGGCAATGGCCTCGTAGCCGCTGCGGTACAGGGAGGTTGCTGCAAGGGGACGCCACACGAAACGGTAGCCGAGGTAGCCCAGGGTACCCGCCACAATGAACACGAGGATGGCCGTCCGCAATAAAGGCAGTATCGTGTGGATGAAGAGATAGCCGATGCTCCCCTTTTCCTGGAGGAAGGCGGCGCCGGTGCGATGGGTGTAGTCGTCGGGGATGGAAATGCGGCGCTTCAGGATCTTGCCGGCCAGGTTCGCGATGTCCTTGGGGGCGGCATTCTCGACCAGGAGGAGGACGAGGTCGTTGCGCTGGGCCTCGCTGCCCTTCTCGTTGGCGATGACGTCCTCGATGCAGAGCCTCAGGTTGAGGGGCAGCTCAAGGAGGCAGTCCTGGAGGCGGTCGACCTGGGCTTCGGTCAGCGAAAGGGGCTTTACCGGCTTTTCTTCGGTCTTCGCCCTGACCATGGAGATGGCTGCAGGAGGCCGCGACCCATCTTCCTGGTCGGTCCCGCCGAAGCCGCCCCAGCTCCCTTCCAGATTGAAGGTGGCTGTGCCCGAGCCGCCCTCGCCAAGGTTGGCGAGCTCACGGTCGATGGCATCGCCTGCAAGGGGCGCCTCGCCGGGCTCACCGAAGCTGAAGGAATCGAAACCGTCGGAGCTGCCCTCGGCTTCCTGCGAAGAAAAGTCGAAACCGTCCATCTCGGGCAGGTCCGGAGCTGCGATGGGAGAGCTGCCTGCGACGGCCTTGGCCGGCGCCTTTCCTGAGGGGGGCTTGGCACCTGGCCCAGGTTCATCGAAGTCAGGGATCTCCTGGGCATCGGTTCCCGCACGGGAAGCTCCAAGCTCCTCAGGCTCATCCAGCTCACCCAGTTCGCCTAGTTCGCCTAGTTCGCCTAGTTCACCCAGTTCATCTAATTCACCTAATTCACCCAGCTCACCAAGTTCGCCCAGCCCATCGACAGCCGAGTCCTCGGCGCCGGCCCCAGCGAAATCAGTTTCCACTGTCTCGGTGTCCATGATTTCGGCTTCTTCGGCTGGCGCCTCGGTACCGAGGTCACCAAGGCTGCCAAGGTCATCAAGACCGCCGAGGTCAAAATCCATGTCGGGGAGCCCGTCACCGCTGCCCGAAGCAGGGTCGGGTACTTCAGCGAGCTCTTCCCCGAAGCTCGATAGCTCATCGAAGTCTTCAGGGAGTCCGGTTTCGGAAGGAGCCTCCCCTGTCGGGGATGCCGGGACTTCCGGCTCAGCTTCCCCCAGTTCATCGAGCGATTCGGCAAAGGAAGCGAGATCAAAGCCGCCGGCCTCGGAGGCGGAGTCAGATTCCCCCTCGAGCGGAGACTCGTCCCCTGGCTCCTCGGCTTCATCGAAGCTGCTTTCGGACAGGTCGCCGAAATCGTCGGCAGTATCGGCTCCTGAAGAAGGGCTGCTGGAGGCAGCGCCATCCTCCGAACCGAGGGAGGCGAGAAAGTCACCGAAGCCGTCATCGCCTTCGGTGGCGCCACCGGAATCGGGGGGAGACTCAGGCTCCTCGTCATCGCCCGTGGGTCCGAGGAGGGCCGCGAGGTCGTCATCAAAGCCCGGGCTTTCACCCCTGGGGGCATCGCGCGCGGGGGAGGGTGAAAAATCGCCAAGGAGGTCGGCGAGGTCGCTATCCAGCTCTGTGGCCGCCCCCTGGGCAGGGGTGGCGGTCTTGGCAGGGGATTCCACCTTGGCCGGAGAGTCTGAGGGCTCGGGGTAGGGATCGGAAATCTCACCCCACTGGGTAAGAACCTCCGGTTCGCGGGCGAGTGCGGTGAGGTCGCGCCTGAATCGATCGAGGTCCTTGATGCTTGGCATAGGTTGTCCGCCTATATTAACGGCATATGGCAGCTTGAGTTGAGGGAAACCACTATTAGTGCCTGGGCCATTTGCCGATAAGGGAAAGAGACATGATGAAAGCGCACACCCTAGCCTTCACGCTTGCCCTCCTCCTCGTCGCGCCCTTTGCCCCGGCGGTGACCATCGATTCGCTGCCCCTCCACATCCACCTCAAGAACCTGGACCACGCCGAAGAAGCCAGCATCCACGATGGCTACCTGATCCTGACCCTCGGAGGCGTGCACCGCTTTGTCGGTGCAGCCTTTGCCCATGAAGACTTTGTGAAGATCCATCCCTTCGAGCGGAACGACAAGGGCATCTTCATTCTGGCCTGGAAAATTCCGCCTAACTCCCAGTCGCCCCTGGCCTATCGCCTGGTCATCGATGGAGCCTGGATCGCAGACCCCGGCAATCCGCGGCGCGCCACGATCAGCGGAGCCGGATTGACAGTGTCGCTCGTCAATGTCCCCCGGCTTTCGGATGAGTTGCCAGGCATCTATGAGGTTCTCGCAAAGGATGGAAAAACCGCCCGCTTCCTCTTCAAGGGAAGGCCTGGCGAAAACATCTCCGTCGCCGGCAGTTTCAACAACTGGGATCCCTTTGTGCACACGATGGAAGAGGTTGGCCCGGGCCGCTACGAACTCCAGCTCGAACTGCCTCCCGGAATCCAGCTCTACAACTTTGTCCTGCGGGGCCAGATGATCACCGACCCGCTCAACAGCGAGAAGGCGACGAACAGATACGAGCGCAGCGTCTCCATTCTCAGGATCGGCACCAAGCCAGTGCCCGGCGATCCCACCATCACCCCCATCGACCTGAAGAAGGCGGAATCGGCCAAGAAGGAATAGGTTTTCCCAACCCTCATTTGAGATCGCGAAACAAGTACTCGTGCGAACCTGGGATTAAAAAGCCTGCTGCGCATGAGCTTAAAACTTACAATTGAACGTATTTTAAGATTGGGCATCTCCGACTGGAATTTCCCCTCCCCCCTGTCCCAGCAGCGGAGAGATTCGTATCAACTACGATCCGCATCGTACCGCGCTAGGCGAGCGGCTTTTACCTCGCCCTGGATTTCCGCACACCATAGAGGAACAGCGCAAATGGATGCTTGGAACTGCTCGATCCGGCGCGTGACAACCCGCCTATCGAGATACAACGAGAGCCGCTTGTCGTCAATCGCCAAGCTTAGCAACCACGACAGGTTCTTGCCGCACATCAGTCCTTGAGACAACAACAGGCTCTTACCGCAATAGCAAGGGTGTCACAGTCGACAAGGCCCTGATGCCGCCAGAGGATCTCGTCAAGCCACAGGAGGGCGATCGAGGGGAAGGCGACAAAGGAAAGTTTCGCGAGAGTCTTGTGCATACTCTCGCCCATTGCCTCTGAGGGCTCGACCGACTTGATGACGCGCAGGCTCGAGCCGGGGAAAAGCCCGAATGCTGTATTTGCCTCCTCTACCATGCGGCATTCCTGGGCGGACGATACATCATTGAGCATCACCAGAAATAGGAGTGCGCTCCAGTCTTCCGGCTCCTTGGAGATCGACAGTGGTCGCTCGAAGACCTCCTCTTTCACCCCGGGATAAAGCTCGCATCGCGTCGCAGCCGCAGGATCCGGTACCACAGTGATCAAAAAGACTCTTTCGACAAGCCCTGTGGCATCTACCTTGAAGGTGACGGCAACGAGGGCTCGTTCCAGCCAATTGTGGTCATGCGCGCCTGCGGACTGGAAGCCCAGGACGCAGGGTTCTCCGGACTCCAGGATTCCGAGTTCGTAGCGCGTCGTCAGTTCGGGCCTTTCACGAAGGAGTTCGACTTTGCCTGCAAGATAGCGCTTGACCTTGGATCTGCCTTCGAAAAGCTCGAAAGAACTTTGTGATTCGTAGGTCACTGCGGATGTGAAAATGCCGTCGAGCCACCGCTCGTCGAGTGTATTCACGGTAAGTGCGTAGCGGACGCAAGCCTGCGCCAGCGGCGCAGAGTTCTGAGCATCTAGCCACGATCGAACCAACTCTGAAACCGCTAGCAGCAGTGGCGATGGGGAGTCAGCAGGTTCGGAGAAAACAGAAGGCGGCGAAGCAAAGGTGTCATTGAGCTTTAAATCGCGTCGAGGCACGGTGCCGAGCGCTTCCTGCAAAGCCCGTTGTTCGCTCGCCTTTTCATACAAGGGGCTCGGACGAGACTTCAGGAGTAGATCGAAGGCCGCTAACGCATCTTCCTCGCCTTCGTAAAAAGCATCGAAATGGGGGCTCTCCCAGGCTTCATCACAAGACTAGAACCATACGGGATTCCGGCGATGACGAACCTGTTGAAGAAGGTGACGACGACTTAGCTTAATGATGAGTTTGACGAAGAGGACGAAGATTCCGAGGATGATGAAGACGATGAGGAAGAAGGTGATGACGATGATCAGGAAGAATTCAATTAGGATTACGATGGCAACTTGGCGTCAGAATATTCAGAATAATTCGCTCTTTCAAGGAAAGACTATTTGAGAAGCAAAAGCACACCAGCCTAATGCATTTTGATAGGCTGGCAAAGTGCCAGATGGAACATGTATTTGTAGTCCAGCGGGACATTCATCGAACACTCCCGGTGACAAGTCGGGCGGGGTTGTTGCCGATACTATTAGATTGTTCAGGCTGGAGCACCCATCAAATGCGGAATAGCCAATGCTGGTGACGCTGGAAGGAATGGTGATGCTTGTTAGTTTGGAGCATCTATAAAATGAAGCATTGCCAATGCTGGTGACGCTGGAAGGAATGGTGATGCTTGTCAGGCCGGAGCACCCACTAAATGTGAAATTGCCAATGCTGGTGACGCTGGAAGGAATGGTGATGCTTGTCAGGCCGGAGCAGCCAGAAAATGCGTAAACTCCGATGCTGGTGACGCTGGAAGGAATGGTGATGCTTGTTAGTTTGGAGC
>CAIJMU010000020.1 GCA_903821875.1 uncultured Spirochaetota bacterium | reverse complement strand
CCAGGGGCATCTGGTAGCCAAGTACCGAACTCGAGCGGTAGCGGAAACCGTTGATCTTGTTCCCGCCTGCTTCGTAAAGCCAGACATCGCTCGCGCCCGTGCCAGTGAGGTACTCGTAGTAGATCTCGTGGTAGCTTTGCGTAAACAAGTGATTCCAGTCGCCCGGCCATATCGCAGCCGTGTCAAACTGGATTGCTGCTCCTGCCCTGCCCTTGAAGTATATTCCGGAGAAGGCCGTCTCGGAATATTCCATGGTGGCCGAGCCTACCTTCTGCACGCCGACACCATTTGCGATGCTGAGGAATTTCCAGCCGGACCCGACAGTGCCGCCTAAGGTGGCGGTCACGAGGGGAATCGGGGCTGACCAGGTAAGAGCGGCCCTTGCGGCTACCGTGATGGGCGACAATTCAAAGGCGGGAGTAAAGTCGAGTCCGCCAAAGGGAGTGGAATTCGACCAGGTCTTCGCAATGTCCGCCTTCATCTCCAGCGTTGAGGCCACTACGAGCGATGTGTCTATCCCCGCAGCTTCCTGCGCGAGGACCGGATACGATAGTGCGGCGAATAGTGCCAGTGCGACAAGCGACCTCTTCATGACTGCTCCTTTAGCGTACTGCGTGTTGATCCTGAATATGGGCATGCCAGGATGTCCATCAAAATCCATGTTCCTCGTATTCTCCTCCGCGACCTGGCAGCGCACAAACCCTCATCCGAGGGTTTGCTGCGTCGCATATCATTATAATTGTACCTAGCGTGATGTTTGTTCCAGCTTCGCCGTCAAGGCAGAGCGGGGCATCGCGGTCAGACAGGATGGCCTCGATGGAGGCGGCGTCGAGGACCTGCGTTTCCCTGACCTTGCGCTCCACCACCTCATGGCGGCGGAAGGTCGTAAACCGCGACGTGAAGGCCTCGTGACGAGCGGGATCGGTGGCGCGCATCATGGCCAGCTTCTCGTCCCAGAGCTTCGAATCGCGGTTCACCAGGGGATGGTTCGCATGCCAGAAGCGACCGCTCTCTGGATCGCTTTCCCACGCGACCACGGCCCCGGAGGAGCACTCCAGGTCGAATATCCCGTCAGGCCCGCCGATGAGGTAGTTCTGTCCCGAGGCGTGGGGCACCGTCATGAGGAAGGCCAGGGCTTCCCGCGCGCTGTGGAGCTGGAGAACCCTACGCACTATGAAGTCCTCGGCGAGGCCCCTGCGGTCAAAGGCCATCTGGGGAAGGCTGTTGCAGCAGATGCCGAGGCCGTGGCTGTTCATTCCGCAGAGCGAGAGCTTTCCGGTCAGGGAAAAAACTATCGTCCTGGTGCCGTCGGGCTCGCTGATCTTCAGCAGGGTCTGGTATCCCTCATAATAGCGGGGCGTGTCCATATTCTGTCCGATGACGTTGGGCGAACCCCGCTGGCCCTTCGCACCCAGGGCCGTGCAATGTTCGCGGACATCGACGCCAAGCCTCAGGCACATCCTGAACCAGGGCTCCTCGTCACTGAGTTGCCTGGCGAATACGAGGGGAAAGGGAAGACCCGAGCCCTCGGCGATGCCCTCGGTTTCCTCGAGGAGCTCCGGTGTCAGGCGGCGGATGGCGGGGAGGAAATCCGTCTCGTTGAAGAACCTGTCAAGGTAGGCCAGGGGCTCAAGACCCGTATCCTTCCGGCACTCCTGGGCCCAGGCATACATATGAGCAATTATCTCGGCCTTGAAAGCCTCGCCATGGGCGCGTCCCCGCTCGCGCGGGGAGCCGGCAAGACTCAGTGTCCTCAGCTGACCCACCTTCACAGCACCAGGTGAGGAGCCGATTCGGCGACGAGGGGCTTCATGGCAGCCAGGGTTTCTCCTATCGCGGCAATGGCCTGGTCTACATCGGATTCGCTCATGGGCGTGGAAATGTTGAAGAGCCCCCGGTTCGATCCAAAAATGCCCCTATTGAGAAGTTCGAGATGGAAAAAGCGTGGAAGATCAGCGGCATTTTTCTTCCAAAGAACGACATCCTTGGACTCGGTGATTTTACCGGCCGTCCAGTGCGTGTACACGAGGGACCCGACCCGCGTCGTCCGACCCGCGATCCCGGCCTTTCTGAAGGCGCCATCGATGCCTTCTTGAAGTCGCGCACCGAGGCTGTCGATGCGGGCAATTGCTCCTTCGTCGAGGAGTTCCACGGAAGCGACACCGGCCCTCATGGTGACATTGTGGCCGTTGAAGGTGCCCGAATGATGGTAGCCCGCGCTGCCGGCTGGATCGAAGATGGACATCACTTCCTCGCTGCCGCCAAAGGCTCCGATGGCAAAGCCACCCCCGATGATCTTGCCGATGGCGGTGATGTCGGGAATGATGCCCAGGATTTTCTGCGACCCGCCCGTGCTCAGGCGGAAAGTTACGACCTCGTCGAAGATGAGGAGCACTCCGTAGCGGTCTGCAAGCTCCCGTAATCCCCTGAGGAACTCGATCGAGGCAGGGATGATGCCCGCCTGGTTCTGAAGCGGTTCGGTGATGATGCCCGCTACCTTGCCCTTGTATTCCTCGAGCAGCCTTTCGACGCTGCCAAGATCATTGAATCGCGCGACCTTTACGGCGTCGAGGAGGCATTCAGGTATTCCCACCGCCTCTGTCTTCGGCGTCGGCATCGCTTGCCCACTGAGATCCGGAGTGATATTGATCTCCGCAAAGTCATGGGATCCATGGTAGCAACCGTCCATCTTGATGATGATCTGGCGCTTGGTGAACATGCGTGCGGCACGCATGGCCATCATGGTGGCTTCGGTACCCGAGTTTGTGTAGCGCAAGCGCTTGATCCCAGGCATGCGCCGCGCTATGAGGTCGGCGAGCCTGAACTGGCTCTCCGCGGGGGCACCGAAGATCAGATCCTCGTCGAGGGCCTGCCGTATTGCTTCCATGACCCCCGGATGGCGATGTCCATGCACCAGGGAGGTATAGTTATTAAGGAAGTCCAGGTACTCGTTCCCATCGACATCCCGGAGCCTGCAGCCGGAGCCGCTGGCCATGTAGGTGGGCCAGGGAAGGTAATAGGTCGCCCAACGCGTATCCCCTCCCGGCAGGGAGAGCTTGGCTTGCCCGTCGAGGGTCCTGGAGCGCCCGGTCCTGGCCTCGAAGCGCGAAAGTATGTCCTTCCTGATGTCCATAATTATCTCCTTTTACTCCGCGAGGATGGCGCCTTTCCAGACGCTGCCCACGAGTTTCCTGTAGCGATTCATGTATTTCGAGTTGACCTTGGGCGGAATCGGCTTCCAGGCCAGCTTCCGGGTGGCCAGCTCTGCCTCATCGACATGGAGCGTGAGGGCCCGGCCTGGAATATCGATGCTGATACGGTCTCCATCGTGCACCAGGGCGATCGGGCCACCCTCGGCAGCTTCGGGAGCAACGTGCCCGATGCAGGGACCGCGCGTTCCTCCGGAAAAGCGCCCATCGGTGACAAGCGCCGTGCTGTCGCCCAGGCCCAGGCCCATGAGGGCCGTCGTGGCCACGAGCATTTCCCGCATGCCAGGCCCGCCCTTGGGCCCTTCATAGCGGATGACGATGACATCGCCCTTGTTGATCGTGCCCGCGTACATGGCATCTGTGGCATCCTCCTGCGAGTCGAAGACCCGGGCCGGACCTGTATGCTTGAGCATGGCGGGGACGACCGCAGTCTGTTTCACTGCCGCACCCTCGGGAGCGAGGCTGCCGGTGAGGATGGCAAGGCTTCCCTCGGCATGGACGGGATTGGACAGGGGGCGCACATGCCCGGGGTTCTTGTTGCGCTTAGTGCGTATGATTTCGCCCCAGGACTTCCCGATGATTGTCCTGGCGGAAAGATCGAGCCGTTCGGGACCAAGTTCCTTCATCACCGCGGGCACCCCTCCGGCCTGGTCGAACTCCCAGAGGCTGAGCTTGCCCGATGGCTTGACGCCGACCAGATGCGGAGTCGCCCTGCTGACGCGCTCGAAATCGGCCGCCGTCACCTCGAAGCCGAATTCACCGGCGATGGCGGGTATGTGGATGAGGGAATTGGTCGAGCCGCCTATGGCCATGTTGACGACCATGGCGTTCTCGAACGACGCCTTCGTCACTATGTCCGAGGGCTTCGTGCCCGCCTTTACGAGTTCCACCGCGGCCATGCCGCTTTCCTTTGCCTCACGCAGCTTCTTCGAGAACACGGCGTGGGTCGTTGAACAGCCGGGAATAGTGAGGCCGAGGGATTCGGCAAAGCAGGACATGGTGTTCGCAGTCCCCATCATCGAGCAGGACCCGGAAGTCGGACAGACGCAGTCCTCCATCTCGTCGAACTCTTCCTGGGTCATCTTGCCGGACTGGAGTTCCGAGGCAGCCTCCCGCATCTCGTAAATCGCGATGTCCCGGCCCATGAACTTGCCGGGAAGCATCGGCCCTCCGGTGACAACGACGCAGGGTATGTCCAGGCGTCCGATGGCCATCAGTACAGCTGGTACGATCTTGTCGCAGGAGGCCAGCAATACAAGACCATCGAGCTGCTGGGCCTGGGCCACGACTTCGATGGAGTCGGCGATGATCTCCCGTGACGCCAGGACGTAGCACATGCCGACATGGCCTTGGCTGATGCCGTCGCAGATGCTGATGGTGCAGAATTCGAAGGGGGCTCCACCGGCGATCCGAACACCGTCCTTGGCGGCCTGGGCGAGCTCCCGGAGATGACGGTGCCCGGGATGCATCTCGTTGAATGTGTTCACAATGCCGATAAAGGGCTTGTCCATCTCGCAGTCAAGGAGGCCGCAGGCCTTGAGGTGCGCCCGCATCGCTGCCCTGTCGATGCCGTCGACCACGGCAGAACTCCGGAAAGGCTTGTTCATCGCGTCACTCCTGTGTTCCATCTCGTCTCTTGAGACGAGGCAGAATCGAAAAACCGTCTGGCAATACCGCTATCCGCCCCCTCCCGCCGACACCGGAAGCGCCGACGCGGAAAGCAGCAGTGGCGAGGGCCTTTGAGACATCCGACTCCCAGCCGAACTTCATGCGGGCAAGCGTCCCGGGCGGCAGTTCGGTGTCGGTGAACACTACCGAGCAACGCGACAGCACCTTCGCGACCGTGAAGGATTTGTTGCCCTCCGGCCCGAAGCCTTCGGCGCGCCCCTTCTCGATGATGGAGGCAGCGTCGTGCGCACTGGCCATGTCTTGTTCGAATTCATCGGAGCCGACACCCCGCGGACATCGGGCGGGGATGATAAGGACTCCATCCTGTTTTATCAGGGGCGGCTTTCCGAAAACAACCGGATTCGCAGCCCTGATCGCCTGGTAGAGATTGATCGACTTGGGGTATTTCGGAACGCTCACGACGATATCTGCCTCGTGTTCGGCCTCGACCTCGTTGAGTTCCCGCGCCAGGGTAACCGCGGGCGTCCAGGCATCCCGCGCATGTCCGGCAAAGGCGCGGATGAGACGCTTTTCCGTGTCCTGGACGACGTTGACGATAAAGTCGAGCGGCACAAGACTCGCCACCTCGTCGAGAAAGGCGCGGAAGGTGTTCCCCTCTATGACGCCGTATCGGGTGCCGGGGTCTTCCATGACACGCGGGTTGTGGGTTTCGGCGATGGTATCCCGGCCGGCTACGCCTACCGACAGGATTTTCGCGCCGCCTGAATAGCCTGCGAAGATATGGGGATCAACTGCCCCGATCCCGATCCTGAGGTCTGCCTCGACAGCCATCCTGTTTAGGACGATGGGCACGCCGAGACCCTTCGAAACTCCGACACGGACAAGACCCGCCTCGTCATAGGCATCATGGTTCACGACGCGGTAGGCCTGTGGTATTTCCGGCCCGAGCATGTGGACGATGGCTTCTTTTCCCATGGCCTCATGGGTGCCGCAGGCAATGATGATCGTGATATCACTGCGCAGTACCCCCGCGCTCTGCAATTCAGCGGCGATCGCGGGAATTATGAGCTTCTGTGGGGCATAACGGGTGTCATCGCAGACGATCAGCGCAACCTTCATGCCCTCCCGCGCCATCCTGGAAAGCCTCGGAGATCCGATGGGCTCTGTGAGCGCGCGTTGTATTTCGACAAGCGCATCGGCCGCCGCTGGCATGGCCTTCGGCTGGAGCACTTCCACATCGAAGCCCGCGGGCAGGATGAGTCGGAGCTGGCCCTCACCCGTATCGAGCACCATGGTGTCGGGTTTCATGGTTTCGGGCATGGCAGCCTAGATCGCATATACGCCGTTTTCCAGGACAAGGCGCCCGTCAATCGTAACGCGCCCGCCCTTCCGCGTGTCGAGCACAAGGTCCCAATGAAGGGCCGAGCGGTTGGTACTGCCTGTCTGCGGGTAGCCATTCCCCAGGGCGATGTGCATCGTGCCTCCCGCCTTCTCATCGAGGAGGATCTGCCCACAGAGTTCTGTGATTCCCTCATTCATGCCGAAGGCGAATTCGCCGAGTCTTCGCGCTGCCGGGTCAGTGTCGAGCATCGCGGCGAGGAAGTCGCCACCCGATTCGGCTGAAGCTTCAACGACGAGGCCTTTTTCGAAGCGAAGCTCGATGCCGCGGGCTTCGCCCCCCTTGTAGAGCACTCGACCGGGAAAGCGGATACGGCCCTCGGCGCTGTCCTCCAGGGGACCGCTGTAGATTTCCCCGTCGGGGAGATTGTGCTTGCCGCAGCCGTTGCCCCAGAGCCGCCCCGCAACCGAGAGCCTGAGATCGGTGCCCTCGGCCTCGATGCGAACCTCGCGGGCACCGGCAAGGGCTTCGATCGCGGCGTGCTGCCTTTCTTCGACCGAGCGCCAGTGCGCCACCGAGTTTTTCCCTTCCGGAAGACAGGACCGGAAGAGGGCGTCCTCGAAGTCCAGGATGGACATGTCGGCTTCGTTCGCATAACCCGCAGTTGGCCACACCGCCGCTGTCCACGCGAAGCTCCCCGTCGCCGCCCGTCTCATTACGGCGTTTCGGGCAGGCATCGCAGCTGCAAGGGCCATGGCCCGACGCGCAGGCGGCACCCGGGAGTGGGCTTTCGGATTGTCCTCACCCTGGATCAGCACGAAGGCGTCGAAGCGCTCCACGGCTTCCATGTCGAGGTCGCAGGGCCAGGAGAGCATTGTGTCACTCGCATGACGGAAGGCTATCTCTTCGCTTTCAGCGAAGGCTATCTGGAACCAGGGGAAGCCCCCTGCCTCGTAGATATGCTTTTCGAGGGCCAGCATGAGGGGCTTTGCGCAATCGGGTCCTTTCACGATGACCTTCTGGCCCTCGCGTACTCCGAGCGACCATTCCGTCACAAGCTTCGCGAGCTGGTCGCAGCGATCGTCATACATCTGTCCTCCCTCCGGCTTCAGAGTCGATCAGGCCAACTCGCGCGGTCGGCGATGAGCGAAGCCACAGCCCTCGCTATTCCCCGTACATGATCGAAATCCACAGCCCGTATGTCGTCGGCCATGCTGTGGCAGAAATGGTTGCGCCCCGTCGAACTGTCGAACAGGAAGAGCGAGGGAATGCCCTCCTTCCAGAAATTGGCGTGATCCGAGTTGAGCGCCATCGGAACTGCCTTGGCGAGTTCCTGGAAGTTCATGGGGGTATGGACGAAGGCCGTCGGAAGGTCGATGC
The DNA here is from genome assembly GCA_903821875.1 of uncultured Spirochaetota bacterium. Lineage (GTDB taxonomy): Bacteria > Spirochaetota > Spirochaetia > Treponematales > Rectinemataceae > CAIJMU01. The sequence goes on along the minus strand of CAIJMU010000020.1, from coordinate 4,240 downwards.
CCGGAGACCGTGCCTTGGCCATCAGGGCCTTGCCTACCGCACCCGAATTGGCATCGGCAAGGACCAGGAGAAAGTCAGCGATGCGACGTTCCCGATCAACACGATGACTATCCGCGAAAAGCGGATAGAGGTCGATTCCGCCAAGCTTTCCCTGGCTGCCTTCCTCATGACTGCAGGTCCCGATTTCGTCCAGCGTGATGTTGAAGGCGATGCGCCGCCCTTCGGCCAAGGCGCTTCTGACCCACTGATGGCTGCCTATCCGGCTGAGATAGCCGGGTGCCGTGGCGGTAGTGACTCCCTCGTAGAATGGCAGCATTGCCTCGAATAGCGTGCGGAGTGCAGGCGGAATGGTCTCTGCTCCTTCAGCGAGAACCTTTTGCCAGGCCTCCCCGTACGCGAGACCGCCCCTGAAGGCTGCCTGAGCAGCGGCCTTGGCCTTGGCGGCTGCTTTGGCATCCGACCAACTCATGTAGTTAGTATCATCGTCTACCAGGCCAAGAGTCCTGGCATGCTTCCGCTCCGCTGCCCAGATCGCGGGATTTTCCTCCTCAAGGCTTACCGCTACGAAATAGACAGGAAGCGGGGAAGGGAGGGCAGCGAGGGTCCGCGCGATCTCCAGCATCGCGGCAATGCCGGTTGCGTCGTCATTGGCTCCCATTGTCGTCGCGACCGTATCGTAGTGGGCAACAAGGACGGCGGATGCCTCGGTATCGACCGGGCCGAGGCTGCCCTCGATATTCCTGAAATCGAGATCGAAGCCGTCGACGCGAAAACGCTGCTCGCGGACGCGCAGGCCAGAGTTGGCCATAGCCTTGGCGATGCGGTCGGCACAGGCATTGAGGGCGTCGGGAGAAACCACAGGGTGCTTGACTCCCTGGAGTTCGATGACATGCCTATACAGTCGCTCGCTGTCGATCTGGTCAAAATCGCCCATGCTGTCCTCCTTGAACCCTCAACGCTTCGTGGCTGCTTTTTTTCTCTCGCGCATCTGCCTGAAGGCCGCTACCGGATCGACGCGATGGCCCGCGATCACTTCGGAAATGTCGTAGCGCTTGCCCCCAGCGATAGTCGCCACCGGCCGGAGCAGCTCCGTGCCCATCCGTAGATTGCCTGGCCCACCATCCGTAAAGATGAAAAGACCGCGCTCCAGGCGGACAAGCGAAATATCAGCATCCCGTCCCAAAGCCAAGGCACCAGCGCTGTCGCTTTTCCCCACTGCGCGGGCTGCGTTCCCCGTTGCCAGCGCGGCAACCTCCGCAAGGGACAATCCCAAGGCCAGGAATTTGGAGATCACGGTTGCGACACAGTAGAAATGGGGCTGCGGATCGGGCAGGGCGACGGTATCAGTACCCGCAAGCTGGGGCTTGAACCCCTGCGCGATGGCTCGCCGCGCAATCGGAAAGCTGAATTGTCCGCGTCCGGGGGCAGCGTCAAGGAGGACCCCGCGCGAGATCGCAGCCTCGAGCCCCGGTACAGGATTCCCATCGCGGAAAAGCCCTCCTGCGAAGGGCGTATACGCATGCGTGAGTATGTCGCCTCTCTGAAGAAAGCCCAGGATCCTGGTGGTTTCGGCGTACATGGCATCCACGCTCAGGGTGACGCATCCCTTGTCCCCGACATGGACCATGAGAGGAAGACCGAGACTATGGGCGAAGTCCGCAGCGGTCGCAACAACATCTCTATCCTTGCACAGGAGGGCGGCTTCGACGGCGCGAACCTTGATGCCCACCACGAGATCGGAATGCCGCCCAATCGCAGCCTTCGCGGCCTTAGCATCCCATCGCTCATAGCCCTGCTCGGGGAGGTACTTTTCGCCTTCGGGAGCCAGGTGCACAAAGGCTGAAAACTTGCCGGCCGCCCCGCGACGCGCGAACAGTTCGGCAGCTTCGTCCAGGTTGGCCCAGCCAGCGCTTCCGGCGTCACAGACCATGGTCGCTCCGGCATGAACACCCGCCGCCTCAGGATCGACGCAGAGCGGAATCAGGCCAGGCCAGGCATGGGCATGGATATCGTTAAAGCCAGGAAGGGCCAGGAGCCCCTGGGCGGGGATGATCGTCGCTTCGGGACCAGCATTGACCGTACCGAGCGCGGCAATTCGCCCCCCTTCGATCAGGATATCCCCGACTTCATTCAAGCCTGAGGCTGGGTCGAAAATTCGCGAGCCCCGGACGAGTATCTGGTTCATCCTAGTTCTCCATTACAGGCAAGTACTTACAGCCCATGGTCGATGTATTGGAACGCAGACCCAAGGGGATCATTCGGCAAAGAATATCATTGCCCCATCACGCTGACCACGCCATTCGCCTTAAGTATGATTCACGGGTATGAGTGGGGAAGTAGTCCAGCCTCGACCAAGGAGCGCAGGGACAGGATCGTCAAGGAGAAATCCGACAGCTTGCCGCACAGGCATGGTTTCAGTCTCGGGGTCGCGGAATTGAACGTAATAAATGTAATGACCTTCTGCGAGGCTTTGCCGGGCTGGACATCGCGAAGGTCGTCGAGAACGCGTTCTTCCTCCGCCTCGAACTCGACGGCTGGGAAATCCATTCCGGCAAATCCGGGGACCGTGAAATCGACTTCGTCTCGCCAGCGGCCGTGAAGGCATCTTGCCTCATGCGCTCCCCGCTGGTACTCTACGTTCATGATGAACCGGGAGGAAAGGATCCGCTTCTGGCTCGAAGCCTCCGACGCTGACGCCTCGGCGATGCACCACCTCCATGCCAACGGTGACAACATCTGGGCCTTGTTCATCGGGCACATCGTCATTGAAAAGCTCTTGAAAGCCTACTTCACGAAGCACCGCGAAGGGACCCCTCCGCTCATCCACGACCTTTCGAGGATTGCCGGCCTGGCAGGACTCGAGCTTGATCCGGAACGCTTGGATATTCTCGACACCATCACGACTTTCAACATCCGCGCGCGGTATGACGACTACAAGCACGAGTTCGCCCTCCGATGCACGAGCGAGTTCACCGCCGACATGATGGAAAAAATCGAAGGACTCAGGGTATGGATCAAGAGCAGGCTCTGAAAATCGCGCGAGCCTTCCTCGAAGTGGCGCGTGCCGAAGGATATCGCGTCCGGGAGGCATTCCTGTTCGGATCCACCGTCCGGGGAACCGCTGGTCCTGATTCCGACATAGACATAGCCCTCCTGCTGGACGGCATGGCGAACGGCTTCGATGCCCAGGTCGAGCTCATGAAGCTCAGGCGCGGTGTCGACCTGCGGATCGAACCCCATCCCTTCGGATCCATGGACGATGATCCCTCCGGCTTCCTGGCGGAAATCAGGCAGAATGGAATCCGCGTCGCGTAGAGGGTCGAGAGTCTCCGTGAGCACTTTGAGGTCCTGGGCCATGCCGCCTGATTTCCCGTGCCTTTTGTAGCTAGGCAGACCTAGGTAAGTCAATATTCAGGAGAGTCAGTATCTCGCGCTGTGACTTGGTAAGCTCTGTAAGGATTATGCCATATTTCCCGTCATAGTGGATTTTAGTCAGCGAATCCATCTCAAGGAGGAGTTCGCGGACTGTGTACTTCTTCATAAGCTTCTCCGCCCTCATCGCCTGCCTGAGTGCGCTCATGAGGATCAAGGCGATGAACTGCACGAACAGCCTGCCATCGACCGTCTCAATACTATGCATCCGCAATCGTTTCATATCCAGGGCATTCTTAAGGTCATCAAAGCTCTTCTCGACCACGTCCTTGTCCCGGTAGACTTGCAAGGCCTCCAATGGTTCCTTGAACTTCGTGGTCAGAAGCGCCTGAAATCCGGCGTAGCGCTTGATGAACTTGCTCACAGCCTCTGTATTGTATGAGACCTTCGTTCCCCGCACCGGTGTCTCCGTGATGACGAAGAACGAATCATAGAAGTCCTGGTGCTCGGTCATGGGATTGCCGGATTCAAGTTCTTCCTTGCAGTCCAGCAGCTTATGGTTGAAGCGGTTGACGGCTTCTGAGCGGATCACATCGTTATAGTACAGGTGAAGGTAGCAGCGCCGTCGCTCTTCGCCCCAGGGATAGATCTGCGAGTGGACGTAGAGTGCCTCGTCATCGACCAGCCTGTAGCTAGCCGGCCCTTGTACCGTGTCGATGATCTCATTGATGGCCTCCCGGACCCACAGATTGTTCAGTGGCACCGAGAGCGTGAAGTGATCCCGACGCTCTAATAGCTCATCAACATTGCGCTTGCTGTAGAAGCCTCGGTCGAGGATGTAGTGAAGGCTTTTGATCTCAAGCTTCTT
>CAIJMU010000019.1 GCA_903821875.1 uncultured Spirochaetota bacterium | reverse complement strand
TCATAGCCTCCTGTGTCATTGCCCCTTTCAGGTGAATCCAAAGCCATCCCAACCTGCAGGGCATGGTCGCTCCAGTCTTTCTTTCTGCCCATTATCGCTCCAAACCTATGATGCATCCGACATCATCATGGACCTGTGGGTTCGGCCATGGTCCCGAGCCGCCCGCTAGCGGCATGATACCTTCCTATTCAAGGAATGCCTTCTCGATGATACGACCGTAGTCCCGGGCCGCATAGCTCCTCGGTGCACTCTCCCATATGGTCCGTGAACGCTCGAGTCCCCTGGGTATGTATTCTGACCTGCATATCTCGAACACTGGAACCCGAAATGCCGAAAAAACCTCACGATACGCATCGACGCGACTCAGATTGTTCTCCGCCTTGGTAAAGAGAAGCGCATGCAATCGAATATTCCGGCCTTGTTCCCGGGAGAATTCTGCAGCATCCGAGACCAGGGTCTCCAATCCCGCAACCGAAAAGCGCTGAAACTCCAAGGGAACGACGAGCGCTTCGCTCGCTGATAAAAGGAGGCGCTCCAAAGGCCCATGAGACGGAGAAGTATCGATGATAACCCAATTATACTTAGTTCGCACAGAGGTGAAGAAATCAAAGAGCGGTTTGATCAACGCCTTCAATCCCTCCTCGGGAAATCGGAACCTGAGCTTCGGATCTCCTGCAGCCAGCAAATCCAGGCCGCGACGTACACGCTTGCGTGTATAGCTTTCGGGGGAGACTTTTTTCCCGGCGGCAAGGTCATTGAGAAGGTTCGAGAAATCGCTTCGACCAATCCCGCTTTCTGCAAAAAAGAGGCTCATGTTGGCTTGAGGATCGCCATCCACGAGGAGCACTCGTTGCCCAATCTTGGCGAGGCCTGCGCCGATACTGATCGCACTCGCCGTCTTCCCGACACCACCCTTGCGGTTGGCAATTGCAATCACGCCCAGCCCGAGCTCCCTGAGACTGGGCACCTCAGACCTCTTTCCGGTAGATGGCGGGTTTGATGTAGCGGAAAAGTGACTCACCGCGTTGCAGGGTTTCCGAGTGCCCGATGAAAAGATAGCCGCCGGGGTTGATTACTTCGTACAGAGCGTTCACGAGCTTCTGGCGGGCTGCACCGTCAAAATAAATCATTACATTGCGGCAGAACACGACTTCAAAACTGCCCTTGAATGGGTACGGCATATTCATGAGGTTCAAGCGCTTGAAGAGGATCATGCCATGAATGGGAGGCAGCGCTTCCCACATCTCTCCGTCCACTTTCTGAAAATACTTAGTGAGCCATTGCTTGGGTAATTCCCTGAATCGGGCTTCTGGATAGCGCCCGATCTGGCCTTCTTTGAGGGCATCGACCGAGATATCCGTAGCCAGAATGGATGGGTCCAGGCGCTTGAACTCTGAACCGAGAACTTCCCTCATTATTATTGCGATCGTATGGGCTTCTTCGCCAGCGGCACAGCCCGCGCTCCAGATGCGGAGGGGAGCCATTGCTCCATGTTTTTCCCTCGCGACGAAGGAAGGCAGTATCTCGGTAGTCAGAAAGTCGAAATGCTCACGTTCCCGGTACAGGTACGAGTGGTTCGTGGTAAGCCGATTGACAAGCTCCACGAGCTCTTTCCCGGTCGTATCACCCTGAAGGAAGCGGACATATTCCGAAAACGAGGAAAGTCCCAATTCCCTAAGCCGCTTTGCCAGACGCCCCGCGACGAGAACCTTTTTCTTGTCTCCGAACTGGATGCCGAAGCGGTCATACAGGAGGCCGGAAATATAGCCATAATCGGCATCGCTTACTGCCGGAAGACCTTCCATCAGTATCTACCCTTCCTTGGGCTGAAGCCATCGGACGCCATCTGAGCCTGTCCTCGTTTTGCAAGAAAGGTATCCCCGGGCATACAAACCACCCCATTCCCCACGTATCATACTGAATCGAAAATTGAACGACGCTCATGAACCCAGGCTATGGCTTCCGCGAAGGAAAGATTTCAAGCAATTTGCCCTTTTCCTGTCTTGCCCTGCGCCTCGATGCGGAACATGCAGAAACCTAAGGGAAAACTGCATGCAGGAACAAGGCACCCCACACACCAGCTTCTTCAATCTGAGGCCTGGGAAGGCCGGAGTCAAGCCTAAAGCCCATTTTGCAGTTTCAGAGCATGTATCCACAAGGGATCACAAAAGTTAAGCCCCTGTCACTTGAGCCCTTCATGGCGGGCCAGGAATCGCGTATACTAGTCTCTAGGAGTTCATTTTGGCCTATACTTCATTTTTCAGGGATGCGGATGCCTTGAAGGCTGTCGAGGAGATCGTAATTCCAGCCCTTTCCCATCAAAGGGAAATACGCGTCTGGGACGCTGGCTGCGCCACCGGCGAGGAACCTTACACGATCGCCATACTCTTCGCCTCAAAGCTCGGGGCTTTCAGTTTCCGCAGCCTGGACATCCTGGCAACGGATCATGAGGAGAGCAGCTACGCGCAATTCGCACTCCATATCAAGACCGGAGCATACGGTCGAAAAGACATTTTCTGGGTTCCACAGGAACTCAGGGAAAAATATTTCAAGCCAACCGACGATCCGGAAAGCTTCCTGCTTACGGATGAGATCCGTGACAAGGTACGCTACATCAAGCACGATCTCCTGTCCCTTGTCCCACCCGAAAGCGGAAAATCCCTCATCATATGCAAGAATGTGCTTATGCATTTCCCTCCGCCTCAGCAAGCCTTGGTACTGGGCATGTATTGGAAGAGCCTCGTACCGGAAGGGTACCTCGTAATGGATGGCAACCAGGAAATGCCAGAAGAGTTGGAAGACAGGTTCCAGCGCGTCGAGCGGGGAGCGCCACTTTTCCAGAAAAGGGGAACGTGAACAATGCGCATCATTCCCTTTCACAGGGAGAGCGACAGCGACTATTCATGCATTTCGTATTGGCTGCTCGGCGATGTCAATGCATCGACCGATCGGAACACCCTTATTGATACCGGCAACAAGGGCTCGGAGAATTCCGCGTTTTTCATGCGTTCCATGGCTGCCATGTCGAAGGGGATCGGCAAAATGGCAGTCGAGCAGATAATCATAACCCATGACCATTATGATCACGCAGGCGGTCTCGGTGTCATGGACCAGCAGTTCGCACCCCAGGTTTTTTCATATCTGCCATCAGGAAACAAGCATGTCCCGTTCCACGACGGCATGCATGTACGGATCGGCGACCAGGATGCCATGCTGCTGCATACGCCAGGACACTCGGATGACTCCATTTGCATCTATGTCCCGACACTTCGCATCCTGTTTTCCGGTGATACCGTAGTCCGCATCAGCGATTCGGATGGCAGCTATTCCCATGCCTACCTCGCATCGCTTCAGCGACTTGCCGCCCTGGACATAGCGGCCATCTATCCGGGTCATGGCGCTCCGATAGCGATGGAGGCAGGTCGCTTCATCAGGGACTGCATAGACCTCATCATCAAGTCACCTCGCATAGGCTAGGTATGGCCGAAGGACGTCATGAAGATTGCATTTGATGAAGCTTTCTTCGACTCTGACTATTCGGATGACAATGCTGCCTTGCCAGGCCGGATGGAAGCCGCCCTGTCCTCGATCGACCCTGGGCGATGGTCCACCCTGGTTCCAGAGCCTGCCACCATCACGCAATTGCTCCGCGTACACGATGGAGAGTACATCGAAAGCATCGCTGCGAAGCCCCGCCTGTTCGCGGTCGCCCGCATCGCTGCCGGAGCTGCGATCACCGCCGCCGAAGCTGCCTATGCTGGTGAGCCCTGTTTTGCCTGCATACGCCCACCTGGCCATCATGCATACCGGGATCGGGCGTGGGGCTACTGTGTATTCAACAACATCGTTCTCGCCCTCATGGAGTTGCGCGAGAACCATGCGATAGAGAGCGCCTTCGTCATCGATATCGACCAGCATACCGGAGACGGAACCCGGAGCCTGCTCGGCGACTGGAGTGGAGCCACAGTATTCAACCCCTTTGCAGAAGACGCAGCGACATACCTCAAGCTCATCGAGGCCCGTCTTTCGGAGATCAGGGAGGTATCCATCATTGCGGTTTCCGCTGGATTCGATGCCTATAAACTCGATGTAGGGCACAAGCTTTCACGTTCTGATTTCCGCAGCATCGGAGCCCTGGTACGGCGCGCCTCGGTGCGGGCCAGCAAGGGCAGGCGTTTCGCTGTCCTTGAGGGCGGCTACTACCTTCCGGATCTCGGATCGAACGTGCACGCGTTTTGTGAAGGTTTCGAGTGACGCCGGAGTGCATTGGGAACCAACTGTTCCTGATCCCGCTCCCGCGCAGCCCCGAGCGCGGCGACTATGACTGGTATGACATCGAGGAAAGGGGAATCCAGGTCGGCAAGCTCCGATGCCGCAACGGCCCTCGCGTGTGTACCGTGTTTTCCATTGGCATCTATCCCGAATTCCAGAGGAACGGCTATGCCCGTGCCGTAATCAGCTACCTGAAAACAAGCCATGCTGCCATCGTCGCCGACCGTGTCCGATTCACTGCCCGTGACTTCTGGATGCGCATGGGATTCATCGAAGAAGAAAACGGGGACTTTTCGTGGCACCGGCCAAGCTAAGCCCCCGTCATTGACTCGCTCCGCTATTTGACCGCAGCCTTTTCCTCGCCCATGGCCCTGATCGATTGATCCTCCACGATCTTCTCGACGTCGAGGAGGATCTTCACGTTGTCTCCGACCTTCCCGAGGCCTGATACATAGCGATCCTCGCCATTGGCGCTCTTGAACTTGGGCGGCAGCTCCACCTGGTTCTCCGGGATCTCGATGACCTCTTCGACGGTATCGACAATGAAACCTATAAGGACCCTGTCGATCTCGGTGACTACTATGCAGGTCCTGTCGTCATAGTTGCGCTCATCCAGGCTGAAACGAAGGCGGAGGTCGATGATCGGAATGACCTTGCCGCGCAGGTTGATCACGCCCTTGACGTATCCCGGCATGTCCGGAACGGCGGAGATATGCTGGAGCTCTATGATCTCGATGATGTGCTTTATCCCTATTCCGTAGGACTCCTTGCCTATCTTGAAAAAGAGGTACTTGTTCGCCTGCGTATCCTCGCTGTCATCGTCGAGGCCCAGGGACTCGTCGAGGTTGTCGCGTCTTCCGCTTTCCATGCCTACCCCCTATCGATGAAT
>CAIJMU010000018.1 GCA_903821875.1 uncultured Spirochaetota bacterium | reverse complement strand
CTGATGCGCTGACGCTCTCCCTCAAGGCCCTGGGCCACCTCTTCCTGTCCGGAAGCATGTGCCTCCGCTATCAGCTCAGAGCGGCGCTTCTCCATTACCTCGAGTTCGGCTGCCTTCTTTGTGAAGTACTCCCGCACAGCATCCCCGATGCCGCCGAAGGTCTCCTTGCATGAACCAATCTTGTCTTTGAGCGATGTCACGAGCTCGTCATAATTGCCGACGAGTTCTTCCATGAGCCCTATTCGCTGATTCGCATCGAGGGGTGGAACCTTCTTCTTGAAGATCGCGGCAAAGCGACGATCATCAGCAGGCTTTTGAAGAAGCTCGCGTCGTTCCTTGATCCCTTCCTGGAGGCTTTCGAAACGGGCATCCCTGATTTCAGGAAGGTCATACGAAGTACCGAGGATTGAAATGGATTTCATCTTACCGCCCACTTGCCCAGACTGCTGTGACCCTATCGGGCCGGATAGAAAGCTCGCCGAGACGCCAATCGAGTATAAGCCAGGTTGCGCCTTGTGGATCTGTTTCAGTCGCCAGTGAGGAAGCTGACTTTCCCACTATCGTCGCCATTGTAGAAAGTGCCACCTGTGCACTCCTGCCCTCCCCGAGCCACAACTCAGCCCAGGCATGGCCTGAGGTAGAAGTGAATCCATTCATTATCCGAACCTTTCCTCCTACAGCCCCCACGCAGGATGCAAGGAGGACGGCAAAATCATCACAGTCGCCGGCGAGCCCAACTGCCAGGCTTCGCCGGGCAGGAGACACATACTCCCGCCAATCGGTACCGGGATCGCTCACGTACTTCCATGACGAGGCAATGGCGGAATGAACCAGGGCAGCCTGTCGTAGTCCCGTGGCCGTGGGGCGAGAGGAACCTTGTGGATCATCATAGGGCCCAGGAGCAGTCTTAGCGAAGCCAACAGAAAAATCCCGTACTGTTGGCTCGAAGGGTTGAACCGCCTCGGCATAACTGCCTCCTTTTAGGAGAGGCTCTGCCTTGTTCAAACGCCCCTTCATATCTTCAAGAGCCTTCTTGGTCGCCACAAGCTCGGATCCTAGATGCGTGGCATCGGATGCTGCGGCCACGAGGGCTTTCTGGTCGATCTCAGCCTGCCTCAGGCGCTCGGTGAGTGCCGCAATCTCCTTTTCCTTCTCAGCCAAGGTCTTCCCCTCGGCCTCGATGACCTTCTGGACGGCAGCTTCGACATCGGGATTTCGATACTCGTAGCCCACGGCAGAGGCGATGGTGCTGAGCGCAGAATCCAGTGAGAGCTCATCTTTTGCAATGGCAGGGAAGGGCTTAAGACCAGCCAGCGCAAGGATGGTAGCGACTGCAAGACCTATCGGTATCAGAACCTTGATCCAGCTCTTCCCTGCCTCGAATTGGCCAAGGATGGACCCGGCTGCGATGGCGACAAGACCGGCAAAAAAAGCTGGTCCTGGCTCGGCAAAGGCAGGGAAACGGGCAGCGAATGCGCGCAGCTCGGAAAGCCAAGGAATATCATAGATTGTGGCAAAACAGGAAAAGCCAACCACAAGGCCTGCAAGGATGGGCAGGGCGCGGCGGGAACTACCAAATAGCATTCGTAATAGAATCAGGGCTAGGAATACAAGGAGCAGGATGATTGGTTTGCCAAAGGCACCCAGGGACTTCTCGAAGAATTGCGCAGGTTCCTGATACCCACATATGAACAGGGCTGTAGGTGCCGCGCAAATCCAGGCAACAAGCCCGAGAAGATCGAAGAATCGAGTGCCCTTTGGCATGATGGGCATCGGCATTTTGCTCATGGTTCCACCCCGTCCCCGAACTATCGTGATCGGTAGCGCACT
>CAIJMU010000017.1 GCA_903821875.1 uncultured Spirochaetota bacterium | reverse complement strand
TGAGGAAACGGCCAATTTCAAGCTCTTCAAGAAGCTCATCGACAAATGGGTTGAACTCGAACTCGCCGCATCAAAGCTTCGCATAAAGAGCGGACGGGAAAAAACACCTAAAAGGGCTTAAGAACTCGGTACTCTCAAGTGAATTAGCCTAACTTTTATTCATTGACCGAGGAATAATGGCTTGACAAATGGAAAGACTGAGCTTTAATACTGTATACAATGCACAGGACACTGTGATGATCGTCATAGCAAAGAGGAGCTAAAAGTTGTGACAGGCCAAGCGGGAAAGAAAGGCATTCTGCGTTCGATGATCGAGCAAACCGAATTCATCCTCGTCATCATGATCGTGGTCATGTGCATCCTGCTCAGTCAGCTCAATGAGGGTTTTTTCACCTCGGCGAACTTCCGCTCCATGTCCCGGGGCTTTGCCATCGAGGGCTTCACCCTCATAGGAATGTGCTTCCTCCTTATCACGGGAACCTTCGACATTTCCGTGGCCTCGGTCATGGCAATGGCTGGATATGTGTTCACGTCTTTGGCTGTGGCCGGGCTGAACGCCTGGCTCGCACTGCCGGTTGCGATCCTGGTCGGCTGGGCGATTGGTTCCTGCAACGGCTTCATCATCACCCGGCTCAGGGTCAATGCCTTCATCGCCACCCTGGCCACGATGACGATAGTCCGGGGGGTCGTGCTCTCCATCTCCCAGGGCAATCCCATCCGGCTCGCCACGGCGGAATTCGGCCAGTTCAGCTCCGCAGCCATTGGCGGCGTGCCGGTGATGTTCATCCTCCTGATACTCACGGTGGCTGTCCTTGATTTCATGCTCCGGAAGGTACGCTGGTTCCGGCAGCTCTATTTCATCGGAGGAAACGAGAATTCAGCCGAGCTCACGGGAATAAATGTGGCAAGGATGCGCTTTGTCCTCTTCGGCGTGATCGGTGCCCTGGCAGCTTTGAGCGGTTCGCTCTCTTCTTCCCGACTTGAGGCGTCCGTGCCGAACGCCTATGTCGGAACGGAAATGAAGCTGATGGTCGCCTGCGTCATCGGCGGCTGCTCATTGAACGGCGGCAGGGGAACCCTCCTGGGCGCGGCACTGGGGCTCGCCTTCCTGTTCCTGCTCGACAACGGAATGATCATGATGGGAATCGACATCTACTGGTTCCAGGGAATCCTGGGAGTATTCTTAATTGGTGTTATTTTGGTGAACACCGTTTCCGCGGGCTCCTTCGGGCGGAGGGGAAGGGGCCTCGGGAAGTCCAGGCAAGGCTAAAGGCCCGCATGGATCGGGCAGTCATCGTACAGTCGGATAGAAGTCTTAAAGGAGGACGGACAATGCAGAGGAAAAGTCTCGCGGTTCTGGTGCTCGGTCTGGCAATGGGACTCTGTGGAGTCATGACGGGCGGTGCGCAGACAAGGACCCCGGCATTCGCCATCAATGGGGAAATCGCCTATGTAGCCTATTACACGACGGTTCCCTATTGGAATGACGGCCTACGGGGAATGGAAGCCGCAGCGGCCGAGCTGGGCATCAAATTCGACCGGACCAAGAATTTCTACGGCCCCACCGATGGCAGCGGCTCCGAGCAGGCCCGCATCATCGATGAACTCGTGGCCAAGGGTGTCAAGGGCATCGTAGTCTCCCCGGCCGACAACAACTCGATCCTGAGCGCCTGCGAGAACGCGATGAAACACGGGATCCCGATCATCACCGTCATCAGCGGCATGTCCAACCCATCCACCTATTATGGCGAACTGGGTGCCTCGAACTTCAACGTCGGAGTCACCGGCGGGAACTACGCGGCGAAGCTGGTCAATGGCAAGGGCAAGGTAGGAATCCTCACAATTCCAGGCGTTCCGGTACACGATCAGCGGGCGCAGGGCTATGTGCAGACGCTGGCCAAGTACCCCGGCATCAAGGTCCTGCCCCTCGTCAACACCGACGCCGACCCGGCCAAGGGCCAGGAGAGGGCAGCTGCCCTGATCCAGGCAAACCCCGACCTGAATGTCCTGATCGGCACGGACTCCGTGGGCGGAGCGGCTGCAGCCAGGGCGGTCAAGGAAGCGGGCAAGGTCGGAAAGATTGTCGTAATTGGCATGGATCGTGACAAGGACCTTCTTGGCTACATCAAGGACGGCATCGTCACCGCTTCGGTGGCTTCCAAGTCCTTCAGCACCAAGTGGATGGCCATGCATTACATGTACTGGATCCTGGCTGACAAGATGCAGGACATCGGCCCTGGCATCACTGACGTAGCCAACAAGATCCCCCCGATCCCCCTTGTGTCCGACACAGGCACGATGGTGATCGACAAGAGCAATGTGGACCTCTTCATCAAGGCCCTTTCCAAGAAATGACCTGACCTGGGGCCACCCCGTGGCTGTGCGCCACGGGGTGGTCTCCGGCGTCTTGTCCCTGGGACAGGCGCGGGACGCATCATGGGAGCGGCTGGAAACAGGCTTCGAAGTGGCTGCTGTCCTTTAAACCGAGGATGAAGGTCGCAGAATGGAAACAGACGGTGTGCTGTCGATACGGAACGTGTCCAAGAGATTTGGCGGGACTCAGGCCCTGGATGACGTGTCCTTCGATGTCCAGAAGGGAGAGATACACGCCCTTCTTGGGGAGAACGGTGCCGGCAAATCCACATTGATCAAGATCATCTCGGGAGTAGTGCAGAAGGACAGGGGATCGGTCTTCCTGGATGGCCGCGAACTGAAGGTCCGGAACGCACAGCAGTCACGGGAACTCGGGATCAATGTGGTGTACCAGGAACTGTCCCTGATCCCTGACCTCTCCGTCGCCGAAAACATCTTCGCCTCCAGCGTGAACATGAACTCCATGAAATTCATGCGTATCGGGAATCTGGGTAGCGACGTGATGTCTATCGTCGAAATGCTGGATATCGACCTGCGGACCCCGGTGAGGAACCTGGGCATCGGCGCACAGCAGATGGTGGAGATCGCCGGAGCGATCTCGAGAAAATGCAGGATACTCATCCTGGACGAACCGACCGCCTCGCTGACCAACGAGGAAGTGAAGATCCTCTACCGCATCATACGGATGCTGAAGGATCAGGGTGTAATCATCATCTTCATCAGCCACAAGCTTTCCGAGGTCTTCGACATCGCGGATCGCGCCACGGTGATGAAGGATGGAAGGTATGTGGCAACGGACAGGGTGGGAAACCTTGACGAAAATTCCCTCATAAAGCTGATGACCGGACGGGACCTCCACGACATGTATCCTCCCAAAGGCGATAGTCCTGGAGCATTTGCGCTCGAAGTCGGGGATTACAGTGGCTCGGGATTCCGGTCGGTCAATTTCAGCCTTCGCGAGGGGGAAATACTCGGGATGGCCGGGCTGACAGGCGCAGGAAGGACCGAGTTTTGCACTACCTTGTTCGGAGTGCAGCCATCCACGGGTGGATCGCTTCGCCTCTTCGGGAAGGATTTTGCGCCCCGCGACGTGCTCGCTGCCATGCGGGCGGGCATCGGCTATCTGCCAGAAGACAGGAAGCAGACTGGCGTCTTCATGCAGATGGACATAAAGGAAAACACGGTTGCAGCGACCATAGATGGCATTGCCCGACACGGGATCCTCAGTGCTGCGAAGATCAACGAGTGTGCACGGGAAATGATAGGAAAGCTCAGCGCCAAGACCGGCTTGCTTCGGGACAGGATACTCTCCCTGTCCGGAGGGAATCAGCAGAAGATCGTGCTGGGACGATGGCTGCTCGCCAATCCCAGGATACTGATCGTCGATGAACCCACCCGAGGCATCGATGTGGGAGCGAAATTCGAGATCTACCAGATCCTTCGCAATCTCGCCAGAAGCGGCATGGCGATCATCCTGATCTCCTCCGAGTTGCCGGAAATAATAGGAATGAGCGATCGCATCCTGACCTTCTACAAAGGGAAGGTCTCCATGGAGATCGATTGCCACGATCCCTTCCTGGAGGAAAAGATCGGCTGCGGGATAATGGGATCGTCCTTCCGCAAGAGCGGGGAGGCAGAAGCATGAAGGAGCCCCAGAGCTCCCCGCCGAAGGCTGCAGGAGATTCCCCGCTTCGCAGCTTGCTGGCCCGGCGCGAGATGATCGTCCTCTTGCTCCTTCTCCTCATCGCCGTAACCTTGCAGGTCGCCTCGAATGGCCTCTTCCTTCAATCCCGGAATCTCTCCGTCATGGCTGACAGGAAGGCCCCGGAGGCCCTGGTCACGATCGGCATAACCTTCCTGTTGATTGCCAACCAGTTTGACCTCTCCGTGGCCTCGGTCATGGCCTTTTCCGGCGCGACAACAGCCTGGATGCTGGTCAACGGCTTTCCGATGGTGGTCTCGATCCTGGGAGGCTTGGCTGCCGGTGTGCTGATAGGCTGCCTGAACGGCTTCCTCGTGACACGCCTGCAAATACCTTCCTTCATCACGACGCTGGGGACCATGTACATCGCCAGGAGCGGCGCCCAGGTCATCACGCATGGACGGCCAATCGGCGGCTTGCCGGAAGATTTCATCGCGCTTGGAAAGATCCAGGTCTTTGGTCTTCCCTGGTATTTCATCCTCCTCGTTGTTTGCGTCCTCGTGCTGACTTTTCTCCTCAAGAAGCAGAAGAGCTTGTACAAGATCTTTTTCGTAGGCAACAACGCCAAAGCCGCATCCATGGTCGGCATCAGGAACATGCGGATAACCTGGAACCTTTTCATGGTTTCCGCCTTTATCGCCGCGATTGCAGGAATCATCCTCACCTCGAAGTCCTACTCCGCCTCGCCGATCGCCTTCGAGAGGATGGAGATGCGCTACATCGCTGCCTGTGTCATAGGAGGCGCTTCCATCAGCGGCGGCCAGGGAAGCATCATCGGGAGCATCCTGGGATTCCTCCTCATCGTGCTTATCGGCAACGGGATGACCCTGATCGGAATCTCCCCCTACTGGGAAAATGTCATATTTGGTTCAATCCTTGCGATAGCCGCCATCGCGGACGCCTATTCGACCGGACGGCGCAGGGAATGAGGAGAGGCATATGGACGAAGAGCGACTGAAGCGGACAAGGTCGGCGATGGCTTCGGAGGGACTGGATGCCCTCATTCTCCGCCTGCCCGAGAATGTGCTCCTGCTGAGCGGCTACTGGCCACTTACAGGACGGTCCTTTCTCCTCTTTCCACGCGAAGGGAAACCGGTCTGCATTGTCCCTGGCATCCATGAGAAGGAAGCAGCCAAGGAACTATGGGAGGCGGAACTCATCGTCATCCCCTTCGGCCGGATCACTTCCGGGGATTACTTCACCCAGTTGCAGAGGGCTCTGAAGGACGCGGTTTCGCACCGGGGATTGAGGCGGATAGGTTTCGAGGGGAGCTTTGAAACCTTTGCTCCGCCCTGGGATGTTGCCGAACCGGCGATCCCCGCCGCACAGACACGGGACTTGCTGGCAGATGCGGCAGGAAGCGCGGAACTCGTCGACGCGACAGACTTCCTGTACAGCCTTCGCGCAACAAAGACGCCCTCCGAGCAGGCAAGGCTCAGGATCGTCAACGAGATCGGCGCGATGGGCCTGCGTGCCTTCTCGGATGCCGTGTGCGAAGGGATGAGCGGCGTAAGGCTCGCAAGCCATGTCGAATCAACTATCATGAACGAAGGCACAGGATATAAGGGCGCCGCGAGGGTACGGGGCTTTGCCCAGGTCTCGACTGGTGAGGCTGAGACACTCGATGGATACCGGCTGATGCTGGTATCGACAGCGCGCAGGATCGCTGCCGGGGATCTAGCCATGCTTGAACTGGCAGTGGTAGCGGATGGCTTCTGGTGCGACCGGACGAGGGTGCGCGTCGCCGGACGTCCCAGTGCGCAGCAAACGGCGGCCTTTGACGCGATCATGCGGGCACAGGCAGCGGCAGCAAAAGCTGTTCGAGCAGGGGTTACAGCCGGGTCAGTCGACTCCGCAGCGCGCGAAGTCATCAGGGCAGCGGGCTTCGGCGATGGCTTCTTCCACTCGACGGGGCATGGACTGGGGTTTCGCTACCATGAGCCCATCCCGGTCGTCGAGCCTGGAGTCAGTACCATCCTCGAAGCCGGCATGGTCATCACAATTGAGCCGGGAATCTATCTCCCTGGCCTCGGCGGTCTCCGGATGGAAGACGACTTCCTCGTAACGGAAAATGGTTCGGAGTGTCTAGGCGCAGCGGATAGCAGTCTCTCGTCATAGTCGGGATGGTCGAAGGAGCGGACAAACCGCTCCCGACTCCTGATCATACGCTGATGTGGACAAAACAAACGGAGGCAAGCTCATGAGGCTTAAGGGTAAGGTCATCGTAGTTACCGGTACTGGTTCAGGAATCGGCAAGGACATAGCCGAGAGATTCGCAAAGGAAGGCGCGCGTGTCGTCGCGGCCTCGCGGCGTGCTGCCACGGGGCAGGGCGTGGTCGATGCCATTGTCGCCGGGGGAGGGCAGGCCATCTTCGTCCAGACCGATGTTTCGTCGGCAAAGGATGTAGATGCGCTCTTCGATTCTGCCGTGCGCAGCTACGGGCGTGTGGACGGACTGGTGAACAACGCGGGAGTCAACTTCGTCTGCCCCTTCGAGGAATGCACTCCGGAGGCCTGGGACCGTGTCCTGAACGTGGACCTGCGTGGGACCTACCTCTGCTGTCGGCGCGCGATCCTGGAGATGCTGAAGACCGGGGATGGCGGTTCCATCATCAATGTCGCCTCCAACCACACTGTCGCGGCGGTAAAGGGCTCGGTTCCCTACGACGCGGCGAAGTGGGGGATGGTAGGCCTCAGCAAGTCCCTCGGCATCGAGTTCGCCTCCAGGAACATCCGGGTGAACGTGCTCAGCCCCGGCCTGATCCACACGCAGATCTGGGACGACATCCTGGACGCTGCGCCCAGCCACGAGGAATGCCTCGCCCACTGGAAGTCGAACATCCCGATGCATCGCGTCGGCACCTGCGAGGAGATCTCCTCGGCCGCAGTCTTCATGATCAGCGATGAATCGCCCTTCATGACCGGGGCGAACCTGGTCATCGATGGCGGCATGAGCAGCCAGCTCGTCACCCCGGACCCCTACACATCGAGGAAGATATGAGGGTAGAGGAACCAATGGCCAAGGCACGAAGGTGACGAGCAGCAGCCCGGGAGGCTACCATGGAAGCTGAGCGACTAAAGCGCCTCGAAGCTGCCGCCAGGCAGGTCCGCTACGACATCGTAGAGGCAATCGGGAATATCGGTATTGGACACTTCGGCGGGGCCCTGTCGATCGTGGAAGTCCTGACAGTCCTCTATTTCAGCCAGATGAACGCCAGTCCAGCCAATGCCAAGGACCCTGGAAGGGACAAACTGGTCCTTTCCAAGGGACACGCCGGACCAGCCCTGTACGCGGTACTCGCGCAAAAGGGCTATTTCCCGAGGGAAACCCTTTTCACCCTCAACCAGGGGGGAACGAGCCTGCCAAGCCACTGTGACCGGAACCTGACACCAGGCATCGATATGACAACCGGATCCCTTGGACAGGGCTTGTCGGTTGCGATCGGAATGGCCCTCGCTGACAGGATGGACGGAAGGAAGAACAGGATCTTCGCCATCATCGGCGACGGTGAATCCGATGAGGGCCAGGTCTGGGAAGCTGCCATGGCCGCTTCCCAGTACGGCCTTTCCAACCTCATAGCCTTCACCGACTACAACAAGATGAACATCGACGGGCTCACCAGCGAAATCATGAACCTGGATGACCTTGGCGCGAAGTGGCGGGCCTTCAACTGGAACGTGCTCAGGACCGACGGACACGATCTGGAGGCCATCGACCGGGCCATCGACGCTGCCCGACTGGAAAGTGACAGGCCAACGATGATCATACTTGATACGATCAAGGGAAAGGGCTGCTCGATCGCCGAGGGTAAACTGTCGAGCCACAATATGGCCATCAGCAAGGAACAGAAAGAAAAGGCCCTCGGGGAGCTGTCGGCGGCCATGGGAGAACTATCATGAGCGCCCGTGACATGCGCGATGCCTATTGTGAAGCCCTGGTGGAACTGGCCGAGGAAGACGAGCGGATAGTCCTTCTGGAGGCTGACCTGATGGGAGCCAACGGTACGACGGCCTTCAAGGAGAAGTTCCCGAAACGCTTCTTCAACGCCGGGGTAGCCGAGGCGAACATGGTCAGCATGGCTGCCGGCCTTGCGGTCTGTGGGAAAATTCCCTTTGCCGCGAGCTTCGCCTGCTTCGCTGCCCGAAGGGCCTACGACCAGTTTTTCATCTCCGTGAACTACGCGCGGGCCAAGGTCAACCTGACCGGCACCGACCCAGGCATCAGCGCCGTCTTCAACGGTGGGACCCACATGAGCTTCGAGGACATCGGGCTGATGCGCGGCATCCCAGGGCTCGTCATCTACGAACCGGCCGATGACATCTCCTTGAAGGCCCTGGTCAAGGAGGCGGCCTATCACCCCGGACCGACCTACCTCAGGTTGCACAGGAAGGGAGCCAGCTCCCTCTACGCGCAGGGAGAAGAATTCCGGCTCGGCAAGGCCAAGGTTCTGCGCGATGGGGCAGACATAGCCATCTTAGCAACCGGATATCTTCTGGTACCCGAGGCGCTGAAAGCGGCTGAACTTTTGGCGGGCGAGGGAATCGATGCGGCAGTGATCGACCTACATACGATCAAACCCCTCGATGAGGAGCTGGTTCTGCACTATGCGAAGAAGACGGGAGCCGTGATGGTCTGCGAGAACCACCAGGTAGCCACAGGCGTGGGAAGCGCAGTGGCCATGTTCCTGTCCGAAAACCTCCCGACAAGGATGCAGTGCATCGGCATCCGGGATGAGTTCGGCCAGGTAGGAGACCTCGCCTTCCTGAAACAGCGCTTCGGTCTCAACGCGGATAGGATCTTTCATAAAGCCAGGGAGCTCCTGGGACGGAAGGGAGAGTGAGCCCATGGATACCATGATGACATCGTTCGACTTATCGGAAAAGAAGGCCCTGATAGTGGGCGGAGCCTCAGGACTCGGCAAGGCCATCGCGCATGCCCTTGCAGGCGCGGGAGCCCAGACGATGATCGCGGACCTGAACGGCCCTGAAGCGAAGAAGGTCTCTGAGGAAATCGAGGCAGGCGGGGCGAAGGCCCTCCATTTCCAGTGCGATGTCACCCGTCACGGAGAAGTGGCAGCACTGGTAGAGGACGCGGTCGCGCGCATGGGCCGGATCGACATCCTCGTGGAGAGCGCGGGCCTCACGATTACCGGTACCCCCATGATCGATTTCACCGAGGAACAATGGGACAGGATCATGGACGTGAACCTCAAGGGCATGTTCTTCGTCAACCAATTGGTTGCACGGCAGATGATGCGACAGCGCCATGGCAGGATCATCAACATCGCCTCGATGTCCTCGGTGATCATCAACCAGAATTCCTATGGATCGAGCGGCGTGTACTGCGTTTCCAAGGCAGGCGTCCTCAACCTGACAAAGGCCTTTGCCTCGGATCTTGCCCCCTTCGGAGTCACGGTGAACGCCATCAGTCCCGGGTACATGCGTACCCCGCTGTCCGCTCCCTTCTGGGAGGACCCTGTGGGCTCCGCGGAAAAGTGCTCTCGCATCCCGATGGGCAGGCCCGGAGAACCCGGGGAACTGGCAGGGATCGTGGTGTATCTCGCCTCGGACCTCTCAACGTACACGACCGGAGCCAATATCCTCGTCGATGGAGGTTATACGATATGGTAGCTGCGACATGCAGGGACAGGGTCGAAGCCTTCCTCGGCAGCGAAAACGGCATCCTCCCCCTGGAGCCCTGCTACATCGCCCGGAAGGGCCTGCCGCCAGGAAGACGCCTGGGCCTCAAGGAGTCCGCCTACGACCTCGGAGAGCGGGGAAACATCATCGCCCGCTGCCTTGCCTCGGAGACGGGCATCAACAATCCGCAGGGAATCCCCGACCAGGGCCTGTCCTTCCTGGCCTTGCCAGGACAGCGGATCACCGTAAAGGATGCCCTGGCAGCCGCGGGAGACCTGGTCATGGGGGCAGAACGTGCGGCTCAGGGCCGGGGCCTCAACCTTCTGGCCAAGATATTTGATTTCAATTGCAGGCTTTATTTCCATGTGCACCTCAGGGAACAGGACTCGCGGCTCGTGGACAAGAATCCCAAGGAAGAGGGCTACTTTTTCCTCGAAGGCCCGGATCCGGGGCCGCACCCGGAAACCTTCTTCGGGGTCCATCCCTACATCACCCGGGAGGGCCTCCAGGAGAAACTCCTCTTGCCCCTCCTCGAGGCCTGGGACAGCGACCTCATCCTGAAGCACTCGCGCGCCTACCTCAACGTCCCCGGCGAGGGCTTCCACCTCCCCGCCGGCGGCCTGCACGCGCCAGGCTCGACCCTGACCCTGGAACTGCAGGAACCCTCCGACACCTTCTCGGTGTTCCAGGCCAGGATCGGCGATATCCATATAGACAAGGCCTTGCTTCACAAGGACATCCCGAGGGAGCGCTGGGACAGGGAAGGAGAGCGATCCGCCCTCTCCCTGGTGGATTGGGAACTGAGCGGCGACCCCTTCTTCTACGAGAACAGGCGGATCGCTCCAATCCCAATAAACTCACAACTAGCATCTTCTTTTTCTGAAAGCTGGATCATCTACAACTCACGGAAGTTCAGCGCCAAGAGACTGGTCATTGCTCCTGGGGGAAGCGCACCCTCCCAGGATGCGGGTGTCTACACGCTCTTTGTCTGGCGCGGCTGTGGGCAGGTCGATGGACATTCCCTCAACGCGGGCGAAGCGGGGAAGGACGAGTACCTCGTCAGCCAGGCGAAGGCCATGAGCCGCGTGGAAGTCCGCAATTCGGGGACTGAGGATCTCGTGGTCTTCAAGCTCTTCGGCGCGGGGGTCAACCCTGATGTGCCCTTCCTTAAGACCATGGTATTGAAGTAGGCAGGGCCAAGCCGAAGCGGCGAAGTCCATGCCCTAGGGCGCAGGCGGGAAGCCGTCTGCGCCCCAGAGCCGATGTTCCCAATACATATGAATCCAGCCCTCGAACTTGGCCCTGTCGAGGGCAGGCGCGAAATCTGTCGCCTCGGAAAAGAAGCGCTCGGGCAGGCTGTCATCGGCTGGTGAAAGGCCCATGGCAAAGTTGAGGCGCCTGATCCGGGTCAGGACATCATTGCAGGTTTCCTGGAGTTCTACCTTCGTCACAGCCTGACCGGCAAGCTCGCTCGCTGCCACACAGAGCTGGTCCCAGGTCAGGAAGTCGCGGTAGAAGCGGCACATGATCAGTGAGTCGGCGAGGACCAGGCGGTTTTCCCAATCGATGAAGGTATCGACGAAGGCCCTGGCCTCCAGGCCTTTAAGTGCACCTGACAGCTCCGCCTTGTAGAAGGTCGTCCGGAGATGGCAGGCGCCCCGGGGAGAGAGGGCGTAGCTCAAGGCCATCCCCGGCATCTTCCTGCTTTCATAGCCGGCCGGGTCGAGACCCTTGGAGGTAATCGAGAGTTCGGCGATACCCAGCTCTGAAGCGGCGGAATCCATGCCCCGCGAAAGGATCGCGCCAAGGCCCGGAGTTCGATATGCCACAGCATCGAGCCAGACCAGAAGCTCGTCGACATTTCCTTTAGTGGGTCCTTCGCTGATCCTGCCGAGTTCCTTGCCCTTCATGGCCAGGGCCAGGATATTGCCCGCGCTTATCGTATCCATACCGAGCCGGTTGCAGCGCTCATTGAGGCGCGCGACATCGCGGGCATCTTTCACCATGCAGGAACCCCCGAATACGTAGAGGGTCTCGTATTCGGGACCGTGAAGGCTTGTGCCTGCCTCCGGACCCTCGAGGAAGGTGAGGCGTTTCCGGCATCTCATGGGGCAGGGATTGCAGGTATCGGTTTCCACCTTCGCCCAGTCTGGCCAGCCTTCGGCTTCGAGACTGGCACGGTGGGGAACCCTTCCCTTTGTCCAGAAGTCGGAGGGAAAGGCTCCAGCCTCGTTCATGATAGCTACCATCATCGGTGTACCGAATTTCCGGTAATTGTTGGACAGCGGCGATTCCATGGCAAGCCTGGAAATAGCCAGCCGCGAAGCCGCGAAGGCCGCACTGGATTCCCGCTTTGATGGTCCTGACGATTGTACCGAAAGGGCCTTGAGATGCTTGCTGCCAAAGACAGCCCCCAAGCCTCCCCGTCCGAGGGCATGGGCTTCCTCGTGCATTACCGCAGCAAAGGTCACGAGATTCTCTCCAGCAGGGCCGATCGACAGGACGGCGGATCGTCCCCCTATCGCCCTCACGACACGCCGCTCCGTTTCCATGGCGTCGAGTCCCCATAGCTCTTCAGCGGGGAGGATGGTGGCTCCCGAAGGATCGATGTGGACACGGCAGGGGTCAGGCGAGGATCCCTTGATGACCACAGCATCCCAGCATGTTTCGCGAAGCGTACGCGAGATGGAGCCTCCGACATAGCTCTCGAGCCAGGCCCCCGTAAGTGGGCTCTTCGTAAAAGCAGCCAGGCGGTTGGACCCGGGGAAGGCATAGGAAGCGAGGGGGCTGGAACAGAGGATGATGGGATTAGTCGGTGAAAGTGGATCGATCGAGGGATCAAGGAAGCGCTCCAGGAGCAGGATGCCGAGGCTCTTGCCTCCCATTCCAACAATTCCTTTTGGTGTGAGTATTTCCTTAGTATAGATGCCGGAATCAAGATCAACGACCAAGAGAGAAACCGGTGTCTCCATTTCGATTTCGATCCTTTCAATCCCCTTTAAGGCAATCATGTATACTGTATACCGCAATCTTCGCAATTGCTAGCCTCGAAGGCTCACAGAAACAACGCAGGGGAAACCGAAGCCGATCGCGCCATATCCTGCTGACACCTTTCCCCCTTCATGACAGGACCACCCTTTTCAGGCATGCTGAGGACATGAAACGTAGAAGGATTGTCGTCACCGGAGCGACAAGCGGGATAGGGCGGGCGACAGCCCGGGCCCTCGCCGATGGCAGCCACGACCTCATCCTGGCGTCCAGGAATGCTGCGCTGCTCGAAAAGACCGCAGGGGACTTCCGCGCAGCCGATCCGAAAGCGGAGATTCGTACTTTCGTCGTCGATCTCGCTTCCTTCGCGAGCATCAGGAATTTTTCGCTCCAGCTGCACGAAGAAATCGACCAGATCGATGTCCTTTTCAATTGTGCCGGTTTATTCATGGACAGGCGGACAAGCACGGTCGAAGGGTTCGAAACGACTATCGGCGTCAACCATCTCGGCAGCTTCCTCCTCACTCGACTCCTCGTGGACCTTCTGGCGAAGGGGGATGAGCCGCAGATAGTCAATGTCTGTTCGAAGGCCGCGCTCTTTGCCAGCTTCCGTGACCGCCCGGATGCCTTTATGCGTCATCCTGCTGGCTTCAGGGCCTACTCGGCCTCAAAGCTCCTCCAGCTTCTCTCGACCCTGCGCCTGTCGGAGGAACTCTCTGGGCTCGGCATCACGGTGAACGCCATCCATCCCGGCGACGCGGCGACCGGGATCTGGAAGGGCGACAGCCCCATGATGAGGCTTGCCAACTCGCTGATTGTCGGGAGGCTTGCCTCCGCCGAAGAAGCGTCAAAGGCAGGACTCTACATCCTGGAAAACGAGGCAATGCGGAAGGTCTCCGGCGGGTTTTTCGAGCGCGAGGGCATCGGCATCCCGCTGCCAGCCCGCCTCCTGGACCGATCACTCAGGGATGCCATAGCCAGGAGAACCGACGAGGCCATCGCCTGGCCGGAGCAAAGCCCAGAGGACCCTGAGACCTCCCCATGACGCGATAGCTACCTCATGGCTCTACCCAAGCGTTGAAGCCTTCGACTATAGTTATTCTGCTTTCCATGCCACGAGACGAAGGAGTCCATATGCCTAGCCCCCTCAAGATACGCGACCTGACCCTCCGCGATGGGCAGCAGTCACAGTTCGCCACCCGCATGAACCAGGCCCAGGTGGAGAGGGTACTTCCACTCTACCGCGAAGCAAAATTCTGGGGCATGGAGGTCTGGGGTGGGGCGGTTCCGGACTCGGTGATGCGCTACCTCGACGAGAATCCCTGGACGCGGCTCGAAAGCATCAAGACAGGCATCGGAGGGGTCTCCAGGCTCACTGCCCTCTCGCGGGGCCGCAACCTCTTCGGCTATACGCCCTACCCCGACTCGGTGATCGGAGGCTTCTGCAGGAACGCCGTCCACTCCGGCGTCGATGTCATGCGGATCTTCGACGCCTTGAACGACGTCGACAACATGAAGGCTTCCATCCGCTTCGTGAAGGAGGCCGGAGGCCAGGCCGACTGCGCGATCTGCTACACCGTCGATCCGCGCTTTTCCATGGGCGAGCGGATCAACGCCTTCCTCAAGGGCAGGCGCCTCCCAGGAAAATTGTTCACAATTAAGTATTTCGTCGGCAAGGCCAGGGAACTCGCGGCGCTCGGCGCGGACATGATCTCCATAAAGGACATGGCAGGACTCATCGAGCCGGGCATTACCGCCACCCTCATCAAGGCCCTCAAGGAGGAAGTGGGCATTCCCATCGACCTCCACACGCACTGTACGCCGGGCTTCGGCGTGGCTTCCACGCTCATGGCCATGGAGAGCGGTGTCGACATCGTGGACACTGTCATACTCGCCTTCTCGGGAGGTCCTGCGGCCCCTGCCTGGGAGATCGTGGAGCTGCTCGCGCGGAGGCTCGAGCGGCCCACTGGCGTGGACGCTGCGGCGGTCGGCAAGATCGACACCCAGCTCCGCGCCATGCGGCGCGAACTGGAGAAATTCGACCAGTACAAGGACAACCACCCGCCGATCCTCGACCTCTCGAAGCACGAGCTCCCGCCGGAGGACCTGGCCCTCTTCGACGGCGCCGTAGAGGCAGCGCGCGCGGGCAGGGTCGACCGCGTGCTCGAGCTCTGCCAGAAGATCGAAAAACGTTTTAATTACCCGGACCCCGACGACATCGTCCGGACGGCACAGATCCCCGGCGGCATGTACACGAACATGCTCTCGCAGCTCCAGGACGCCAAGCTCGAAGCCCACATCCCCGAGGTGCTGGCGCTGGTGCCCGAGGTCAGGCTCGACTGTGGCGTGCCGCCCCTGGTCACTCCCACCAGCCAGATCGTCGGAGTCCAGGCGGTCAACTGCGTCATAGACAAGCACCTGGGCAAGCCGATGTACAGCAATGTGTCGAAGAACTTCTTCGAACTCGTGAAGGGCGCCTACGGCAACACGCCCTGGCCCGTCGATCCCGCTTTCAGGAAGAGGATCACCGGCTCGCCCGTCGAGACGCCCTACGACACCTCGAAGTACGTCAAGCAGCCCAACCCGGCCCTGGCCCAGTTCGGAGGCATTCCGCTGGCGACGAACGAGAAGGAGGAGCTCCTCCTCGAGCTCTTTCCGAGCGTCGCTGAGAAATTCCTCAAGGGCCAGCGGAAGCGCGAATGGGAAGCAGCCAACCCGCCTGCCCCGCCGCCCCCAGAGGCGCCGCCCGAGCCGGAGAAACCCTCGCGCTACGCGGCAGCCTTCTGGGAAGAGGAGCTGGCGCTGGCCATCGAGGCCTGACCGTCACAACTGCAATGGAAACCACCGATCCCGGGGCGCACGAGGCGCGCCTCTTCGCCTATGCCTTCAAGGCCACCATTCCCGTGCTCCTGGGCTATGTCACTATCGGCATAGCCTATGGGCTCCTCCTGGTGACCGCAGGCCTGCCCTGGTGGCTTGCGCCCCTTTCGAGCGTGGTCGTCTACGCCGGCGCGGCTCAGTTCATGGCAATTGCTCTCATCACTTCGGGCAGGGGCGTCCTCGAGATCGCCCTCCTCACCTTCCTGGTCAACGCGCGGCATCTCGTCTACGGGCTGTCGCTGCTGGGGCCCTTCGGGGAGGCCAGGCGCTGGAAACCCTACCTGGTCTACGCGCTCACCGACGAGACCTACGGCCTCCTGACGACGGTCAAGCCGCCTCCGGGGATTCCGGAAGGCGCAGAGGGAGCACATGGGCGGGAACGCTTCTACGCATTGGTTTCAGGCCTCGACCAGTCCTACTGGGTCCTCGGATCGGCTGTCGGGGCTGCGGCCGGCGCCCTCGTCCCAGCCGGGTGGACCGGGGGCCTTGATTTCGCCCTGACCGCCCTGTTCATAGTACTGCTGGTAGAGCAGGTCCGTAGCGTGCAAATCGCAGCTCCCTACCTCGTGACGCTTGCGGCTGCAGCCATCGCGCTCTTCGTCTTCGGACCGGCCAATTTCCTCGTCTCTGCGATCCTCCTGGCCACTGGCGGGATGCTGGCACTGCGCCGCGGCATCGAGGGCGGCGTCGAAGGCGCTGCTGCGGACGGAAAACAGCAATGAACTGGGACTACTCCGCCATACTGATATCAATTGCTGCCATGGGCGCGGTCACCCTCGCCTGCCGTGCAACGCCCTTTATCCTGTTCCGCTCAGGCAGCATGCCGCCGGTCCTGTCCTACCTCCAGCGCTACATGCCCGCGATGATCATGCTGGCCCTGGTCCTGAATTCCTTCAAGACCGTCGATGTCCTCCACGCTCCCTGGGGACTTGTCTACATCGTGCCGGGTCTCGCTGTGGCAGCCTTCCACGCATGGAAGCGCAATGCCCTTCTGTCGATCATCGCAGGAACCGCGCTGCACATGCTGCTCCTGCGCCTGACCTGAGACTCAGGAAGGCCTTTCCTTTATGGCCCGATGGTACTGTGCGGGCACGAAGGCCTCCCCACCCTGGCCTATGCCGGGAACCCCGAGTTCGCGCATTGCCTCGAAGGCCCAACCGGGATTCCTGAGAAGCTCGCGCCCGAGCAGCACCATGTCGGCCTTTCCCTCGGCGAGGATGGCCTGGGCCTCGGCGGCGCCGGTGAGGAGTCCGACCGCGCCGGTGGGGATGCCCGCGCCAGTCTTGACGGCCGCGGCAAAGGGCACCTGGAAGCCAGGGCCTGCCTTGATAACCTGGGTCGGAACGAGACCGCCTGAGGAAACATCGACGAGGTCCACGCCTCGCGCCTTGAGCATTCCACATAACTGCACGCATTCGGGAAGGTCCCAGCCGCCTGGCGCCCAGTCGGTGGCGGACAGCCGCACGATGAGGGGCTTGCCTGCGGGCCAGGCCTTCCTGACAGCCTCGACGACCTCGAGGAGTAGCCGCGCACGGTTCTCGAGGCTGCCACCGTAGCGGTCGCTCCGCTGGTTCGACAGCGGAGAGAGGAACTGGTGAAGGAGGTAACCGTGGGCTCCGTGGATCTCCACGAGGTCGAAACCGGCAGCCTCGGCGCAGCGCGCAGCAGCCACGAAGGCCTCCAAGATATCGCCTAACGCGTACTCCGGAAGGGCTGTCGGTAGCCTCTCCCCCTCCTTGAAGGATAAGGCGGAGGGAGCGATGCAGTCCCAGCCACCAGCCTCGGGGGAGAGCTGGGCTCCGCCCTCCCAGGGACGGGCGCAACCGGCCTTCCGGCCCGCGTGGGCGAGTTGCACGCCGACGGCGGTACCTGCCTTCTTCGCGAACTCGACAAGCCGGCGCAGGGGCTCCACCTGTGCGTCGTTCCAGAGTCCGAGGTCACCGGGGCTGATGCGCCCCCGCGCCTCCACCCCAGTCGCCTCGACCACGATGAGGCCAAGGCCCAGGTTGGCACGGGAGCCGTAGTGGACGAAGTGCCAGTCGTTGGCAAGTCCGTCCATGGCTGAGTACTGGCACATCGGAGCCATCGCAAGGCGGTTTCGAAGCCTGAGATCTCGGAGCTGCAAGGGGGAAAACAGGGTTGCTGTGTTCATGAACCCATGATCGCACGGCCATGCCGGGATTGTCAGCCAGGGAAACGCCCTGAGACTGCCTCATGCCCCTTCGCGGCGATAGACACAGTTACCATCAACCCAGGTCTCCAGGACACTGATTTCCCTGAGGGAGGCTGGCGGGGCAGTCAGTGGATCCTCAGAGAGCACGACAAAGTCCGCGAACATGCCGGGGGCGAGGGTACCCTTCCGATCCTCCATGAACTCCGCATATGCGGAGCCCCTGGTATAGCAGCGAAGGGCCTCAAGGACTGTGATGGCCTCGGGTCCCTCTCGGTTGACCGCGTAGTGGATATGGAGGAGGGGATCGGAGGTCGCCTCGCCGGGGATGTCCGAGCCAAAGGAAAGCGCGACGCCGCCATCGAGGAAGCTCCTGTAGGGGTAGGCCCCCAGGGCCCGCTCGCTGCCGAGGAGGCGGGTATCCTTGCCGGGGCTCCCGAGGGCTGAGGGCTGGGCGGCGATGCATAGTCCCAACTCCCGTATCCTTGCGATGTCCTGGCGGCGCACGAGCTGGGCGTGCTCGATCCTGAAGCGTTGCTTTGTAATATGAGGATATTCTCCGGCGACCTGCGTGAAGTCGTCGAGGAAGCGCCCTACGGCGCGGTCCCCGATAGCGTGGAAGGTACCGCGGAAGCCACTCCGCGCAAGGCGTTCAAGAGCCACGCGCTGCTTGTGGGGCTCGGGTCCGCAGTCACCCGGAGTACCGTCGGCCCAGGGTTCGAAGAGGCTCGCCGACCTGCTGGAAAAGGCACCGTCCAGGAAATACTTGGCAGGACCGAGGGCGACCCAGTCGGGGGGCAGGAGCCCCGTCACGCGACCGATCGCGAAGGCGAGCCGCATCGCGGGAATGGTCCACTGCCTCCGGCCCATGGGCCAGCAGGAGAAGCGCGCAGTCAGGCGGCCGTCCCTCCGGTAGCGCGCGAGGCTGGCCAGAGGCTGGGGAAACCATGTGTTGTCCTGTACCGAGGTCAGGCCGAGTCGTCTGAACTCGGCCAACGCAATGTCGAGGCGCTCCTCACGCTCTTCCCTGTCGTAGAAGATGCGCGCGAAGCGCTTCCTGGAGAGTCCCGTGTCCCCAAGGCCGCGAACGATGCCGGTGGGCTCGCCGTCTGGGTCGCGGAGCACCTCCCCCATCGGCGGATCGCCACTCTCCCTCGAGATGCCGAGGACGCCGAGCGAGGCCGAGTTGAGCCACTGCCCGTGACCCGAGAACTGGGAGAGGATGACAGGATTGTGCGGGAAGGCCGCGTCGAGAAGTTCCTTCCTGGGCGCAGGACAGGAAGGATAGTCCCAATTGAAAGCATAGAGGATTCGGTCGGCCGGTGCGCCAACCCAGCGTTCACGAAGGAGTTCGACGATGGCAGGCGCGTCCAGGCCACCGAGGTCGGGCGCCAGGACGTGGTCCCCGAGGATGACCGCATGGAGGTGGTTGTCGTTGAAACCCGGGATGACCGTACGCCCGTGGAGGTCGATGCGTATCGCTTCGGGTCCTGCGAAGAGCCCCGCTGCCCCGGTCCCGCCGACGAAGGCGACGAGGCCGCCACGGATGACCATGGCACCCGCCTCGGGAAGCGCCTCGTCCATGCTGTGGACGCGGCAGTTCGCCAGGAGGGTGTCTCCCTTCACTTGAAGGTCTTTATTGCTTCGACCATGTCCTCTACTTCCTCGTCCTTGAGATCATCGCCGGGAGGCATCATGTCGTCGAAACCGAGGACGATGGATTCGCCGGGCTTCCGGATCGAAGCGGCAAGATAGGCCTCGTCGACCTCGATCACGGACTTCTGACCATCCTTCACTATTGTGATCTTCGAACCGAAGAGCCCCTTGAAACTCGGACCCGCGCTTTCCGCCCCGTCGATGGTGTGGCAACCGATACAGCCTCTCGCATCGAGGAGGTCGGCCCCGCCCGCCATGACGGAAGGCAGTTTTTCGGAGCCAAGCGACACAGATTCCCCATCCTTCCAGCGCTGGAAATCGGCGACGGGGACTACATAGACCTTGGACATCATCCCGGAATGGGCGGTCCCGCAGTAGACGGTACAGAGGAGATCGACGACGCCGACCTCCTGGGCATGGAACCAGGCGTAGGTCGGCATGCCGGGAACCGCATCGACCTGGATGTGGTAGGCGGGAATGAAGACGCCGTGGAGGACGTCATCGGAGCTGATGTCGAGCCGTATGTCGCTGCCGACGGGAACTACCATGTCGGGAACCACTTTCCCGCCCGGATACTCGAAGGAAAAGGCGAACTGTCTCGTATGCACCTTGACCTGGAGGGCTCCCTCGGGTACGCGGCGCAGGAACTGGTAGCCACCGAGGGTGACAAAAAAGAAAACAAGCACAAGTACGATCGAGACCGAGAAGACGGCAACCTCGAACCAGGGATTCCCATGGACCTCGGTG
This sequence comes from uncultured Spirochaetota bacterium, assembly GCA_903821875.1. Taxonomy (GTDB): domain Bacteria; phylum Spirochaetota; class Spirochaetia; order Treponematales; family Rectinemataceae; genus CAIJMU01. The sequence goes on along the minus strand of CAIJMU010000017.1, from coordinate 4,072 downwards.
GCCCTGGGGTTGCGCGACCTGTGGTAGCGCAGCACGAAGTAAACCATCGTCGCGACGATGGCAGCGAAGGCGAGGACGGAGAAGCCAAGGAGTAGGAATAGGCCCTGGTCGACCACGCTGGTTGTCGTAGTTGTCACGTTCCCCTCCTTATCGGTACAGGATATCGGTGTAGGTCAGACCGATGAAGATCGCCAGGAGGACCAGGACGACAGGGATGAGGATCTTGATGACGAGCTTGTCCTCCCACCACAGGTGCATGAAGCCCAGGAAGACCAATGTCGACTTGGTAGCCGCGATGGCCAGGACGGCGACGATGGAGAGGGCGCCAAGTTCCCAGCTGGCCATGGCCACGGTAAGGAAGGTGAAGGCTATGAGGGCAGCCCAGATCCCGACGAAAAGACGGATGGAGCCATGGGGATGGCAGATGCCATGGGTCCCTCCGTGGACGTCGAGGTCGGGGTCGTCGCAGGCGTTGAGTTCCTCGATTGCTTGTCGTGTTAGCTTGCTCATTGCAGCCTCCGCTAGCTGATCAGGTAGAACAGGGGAAAGAGGAAGATCCAGATCACGTCGACCAGGTGCCAGAAGAGGCCGCCGTTCTCGAGGAAGGCCGGGCGGGTCCTCATGAGCGTGCCCTTGCCGATCCGGCGCCAGGCGACGAAGAGGACCGACATGCCGACAATGACATGGATGGCGTGGAGGCCCGTCATGGTGAAGTAGAGGCCGAAGTAGAGGATCTCGCCAAAGCCCATCGACATCAGGTGGGGAGCGTTGGGGTAGAGCCCATGCTCGAACTTTGCGCCCCACTCGAAGGACTTGATCACGAGGAAGGCAAGGCCGCACAGGAGGGTGAACAGGAGGTAATTCCGTGCACGGGTCGGCTTGCCCCGCTCGAACTCGAAGATCGCCAGCACGACCGTCAGGGAACTGGTAATTAGCACTATCGTATTGGCCGTGCCGAATAGCCGGTCGAGGAGGCCCGAGGCCGCATGGAAGGCTTCGGCGTAGCGGTAGCGGTAGACCGCGTAGAGGAGGAAGAGGCCCCCGAAGAGGAGGACCTCTGTACAGATGAAGAGCCACATGCCCAGGCGGCCCTTGGCCGGGTTGTAGGGCCCGGCGTGGTGGGGGCCATGGGCGGTGGCGGGTGCGCTCGTGCCGCTCACTTGTCGTCCTCCGAGTGATTGAATTCGTAGGGACCCCTGGTGACAGTCGGGGGAACGTCCCAGTTTTCGAGGGGAGCCGGAGACGGAAGGCTCCAATCCAGGGTTGCGCCCTGCCAGGGATTGTCGGGAGCCTTCTCGCCCTTCTTCGCGCCACGGAGGAGGTTGCCAATGATCATCGCAATACCGATGACCATGATGTAGGAGCCTATCGAGGAGACTACCTGGAGTTCGGTGAACTTTGCGGGAAAATCGAAGTAGCGGCGCGGCATGCCCTGCCAGCCCATCACGAAGTAGGGGAAGTAGAAGACATTGAAGCCCACGAAGGTCGTGAGCCAGGCCACGATGGCAAAGCGCTTTTCGTACATCCTGCCGGTAAGCTTGGGGAACCAGTAGTAGAGGGCTGCGAAGATGCCGAAGCCAGTGCCGCCGAAGATGATGTAGTGGAAGTGTCCGACAACGAAGTAGGTGTCGTGGAGGGGCACATCGGTGGACAGACCTCCGAGGAACATCCCGGTGAGTCCGCCGATCGTGAAGAGCCACACGAAGGACAGGGCGTAGAGGAAGGGAGCCTCGACCCGGATGGATCCCTTGTACATCGTGGCCAGCCAGTTGACGACCTTGATGGCCGAGGGCACCGCGACGAGGAAGGTCAGCAGCGAGAAGATGATGCCAGCGGTGTCGCTCTGGCCGTTCACGTACATGTGGTGGCCCCAGACCAGGGAGCCGACGCTCGCGATGGCGAGGCTCGAGAAGGCGATCATCTTGTAGCCGAAGATGTTCTTCCGCGAGAACACGGGAAAGAGGTCGGACATGATGCCCATGGCAGGGAGGATCATGATGTAGACCGCGGGATGGGAGTAGATCCAGAACAGGTGCTGGTAGAGGAGGGGATCGCCCCCCTTGGTCGGGTCGAAGACGCCTATCCCGAAGATCCTTTCAACTACGATCAATAACATCGTAATACCGATAATAGGAGTCGCGAGTATCTGGACCCAGGCCGTGGAGTAGAGGCCCCAGACCGACAGCGGCATCTTTCCGAAATCCATGCCGGGTGCGCGCAGGGTGTGCACGGTCGAGACGATGTTGACGCCTGTCAGGATGGACGACATGCCGAGCACGAAGACCGCGAAGGTGGCCAGGGGCACGTTCACAGCCGTCTTCAGGCTGAAGGGCACGTAGAAGGTCCAGCCGGTATCGGGAGCCCCCCCGCCTGTGAAGCAGGACCCTATGGCCAGGGCGGCACCTGCGACGAAGAGGTAGAAGGTGAAGAGGTTGAGCTTCGGGAAGGCCATGTCGTTGGCCCCGATGAGGGTCGGCAGCGAGAAGTTGCCGAAGATCGTCGGTATTCCCGGTATCACGACCAGGAAGATCTGGATGACACCGTGGAGCGTGAACATGGCGTTGAAGACCTTCGCCGACATGATCTGCTGTCCGGGATACATCAACTCGATCCGCATGAGGAGGCCGAGGATCACCGCGACCGAGAAGAAGGTAGCGATGAGGCTGAGGTACATGACGCCTATCCGTTTGTGGTTGGTGGTGGTCAGCCAACCTGCGGGCCCGGGCTTGACGGTCTCGGGATTGAAGTAGGGACCCTCCCCGTAGGCCCCTGCGTGCGCGGCAGTCTCAGCCATCATCCACCTCCTTGGTTTGGCCGTTCTTCCCCGGCCTGTCTTGTCTCTTCGTGGACCTTGAGACCCTTGCTGCCTTCGGGCGAGGCGCCCGAGCGCGCCAGGTGCGCTGCCCTGCGCTTCGGTCCTGCTATGACAAGGAAGGCCGCCAGCGCCACCGCGACAAGGATGGACAGGAGTCCGGCGACGCGGATGAAATCAAATCCGTATTGTTTCTTCTTAGAGTCGTAGGTGAGGCAGAGGCGGAGCATCTTCGCGACCGTGGGCCGCACCAGGCCCTTGGAGGATTCCATAATCGCCATGCCGAGATCGACCGGCAGGAATTCGGGACCCTGGATGTAGCGGACGATTTTGCCCTCAGGCGAAAGCATGATCACGCCCAGGGGGTGGTCGAATTCTTCGCCGACCTGTCGGTAGCTGAAGCCCACTGAATCAGCGAGCCGGTCGATGGAGTCATGGTCGCCGACAAGGAAGGGCCAGGCATCGGAGGGAAAGGGCTTCCCGATCGTAGCCGCAACGATGGTCTTTTCCTTTACTGCCTCAGCCGGGGTTTCCAGCGGATTGATCGAAACTGTAATGACCCGCCAGTCCTTGCCGGGCTGGCCCTCGAGATCCCGGACCGCCTTCGCCAGGCCGACAAGAAGGGTATTGCACTGGTCCTTGCAACGATAAAAGGAGAGCGCCAGGAGGACAGGCCTGCCGCCGAGTTCCCGAAGGGTTATCGGCCTGCCATCTTCGCCAATGAACGATGCGTCGATGTCCGCGCGCGCACCGAGTTTCTCGTTGAAACCGATCGCGGCATCGGAACCGCCTTCGTGCGCCAGGAGGGGAAGGGAGAGCGTCAGGCAGGTCATGAAGGCTATGATTCGGAGCCCGGAGAGGCATTTCACCTTGTGCATCCGGCTGCGCAGGCCTGCCCAGCGTCGATCATCTCTGTTTCCTCCCGGGGGGGCGTCCGTCCTGGGCCGGCCACATGTGGCTAAAACCCCGATCCGATGGCGCAGGCTGGGAATCTAGCACCTGCATCCGCTCCTGTCAAATGAGGGGAGGCCATTCCCGCCACAGCGGCGCTGGTCCTTGCAATGAGAGAGGGCATCATAGGGGTAAACGAGGAAGGTTTTCGGCCGCCTCCTGCAAACCTACTGCCGGCAACTACTAACAATGGCGCGCGGCGCCTGCCCCGTGCTCAGCCATTCAGATTTTCGCAAGCTCATCCTGCGATAAGCCTGTCGCCTTGGTGATGATGTCGAGGCTCACTCCCAGCTGTCTGAGATTCCTGGC
>CAIJMU010000016.1 GCA_903821875.1 uncultured Spirochaetota bacterium | reverse complement strand
TCGGCTGTGAAATCAGGTCACCCCAGGGATTGGCAGGACTATTGGAACCAGAGAGCCGCAACTCAACAAACGAATCGACCTCGAAGGAAGCAAGGCCGCCATGCCAATCCAGCCGCAGCGCAAGATTGTTTTCACCGTATTTATAACCGATCAGATTGTCCTCACTGGAAAAGGCGCGAGCATTGCCAGCGACTTCATAGGTCGTATCCGGATAGTAGGTATATCCATATGGGTTGTAATAACCAAAGAAACTATTTCCATACGAGGGTGCAAAGGTGTATCGCGTCGCCATTGCGGCAAAAAGGCCGAATCGGCCCGCGTCAGTTGTCAGCCTGCAGCCAGTTTCAAAGGCCATCTGCCAGGGATTGTCATTAAGACTCGGAGCAATGAAACCAAGCCCAAAATCGTCGAGGAGAAATTGAGCGTGAACGTCGAATTCGCCTGGTCGATCCCACACCACGAATACTCCCAAGATCGTATTGTCATCATGGGTATCACGCCAGGGCTTGCCATCGGTAGAGCGCCCATACTGCGTGATGTACGAAGGCAGTGGGGAAACAAAATACTCGGCATCGAACCATCGATGCGCGTACACCGATACATCCTGGTAGCCGATCGAGAACTCACCAAACCTTAGCCCATAAACCTTGTAGGTCGCACCGCGCTCTGGATAGCCATTGGGCCAGGCGTCGACCGAGATGCCTGAATCATGGTTCAGGCCGAGCCAACGGGACTTGTAGAAAAAAATGCTGTTATCAAAGCTGAGCGATGCAGACATGGTTGACCGCGAAGTGGAATTCACGAAAAGGGAATAAGGAGAATCGATTTCATCCTGCTGGATCAACCGACCGACTGCCACAGCTATATGCTCATACTTAAAACGAATTCCTCCCTGGTCTATCATGCCGTACACAGAACCGCTCTTGCCTCCGGGAAGGTCGACTAACTCTGCGCCATACTTGCCATCGTTGTGCGCCGAAACGTGTCCAAAAACATCGAATGCCCTGGATGCGTAGGACAGACCAAGGTCGAGAGAAAATGACAGCGGAGACAGTGCCGCGACATCAAAGATGATTCCGGGGGTAACGAGTACCTGCACAGCTTCGGGCGGTTCCTCAGCCACGGTAAAGGCACAGGCTACTACGCCGGCGAGGGAAAAGCAGATCCTTCGAAGCGCAGGGCTGATCGACAATGGAATGAACATCAAATCGATCCTTCCACTGTTACCATGAGCACAAGCGCCAGTCGGCGCTTGAGTGGATCAAGATTCAAGGAAGAAGAGACGTAACTCGAACCCGAAACTCCATAGCTCATCGGAAATGCCAACTTGGCGGAAACGTGCGACGCCGGAACCCAGCTGGCTCCCAAGGTGACACAACCGGAACCATCAGTGACGCTATGAAGCCATTGCAGGCCCGCCTTGAATGGCGTATTCAGGAACTCCCTGGACAGCAACACCACGCCGAGGCTTCCTGGGTACCACTCGACGAACGGCGAAGCCTTCATCTCCATGGTGTACTCACCGTAGGCCTGGACATTTTTCCATTCGCGGAAAAAACCACCAAGCGCCTTGAACCCAACAACGCCCATTGCATTGTCTGTGACCAGGCCATCAAAGAACAAATCCGTACCAAAAAGCGGCCCTTTGACCGACATAAGACAGGATCCGCCCTCGGCAGCAGCATACCGGCCAGTGAAACCTATCCGGACAGGACCAATTATCTGATCTAGACCTGCAACAAAGCCAAGCTCGCGCCAGGCCGGAACCACCGAATTTCCAAAGAGATCGGATTGAGCCAAGGCGGCGACAGTCACGCCGGACAGGAGGGTCGGAAAAGAGACCCTGAGCGTAAATCCTGTCTCGGCGTCGCTCGTAAGGTTGCCAGGCATGAAGAGCCTTCCCTGGCCGGAGGTCCAGGGGAACTGCCCGAATCGAAGGAACGCCAGGTCCGCGAGGTTGTAATCCACATAAAGATCCGCAATAACCAGCTTTGAAAAATCCCAGGTGTAGACGCCATTGCTTCGGGGGTCGTAGATCAGGGAAAGGTCCGTCACCAGGTGGAATGCACGGTCCGGGCGGGCATCCACAGAGATGCCTGCCGTGCCGAGGAAGCCAGTGCTCGTCGCAAACCCGATTTGAGGATTCTCCAGAAGCGGCCATTCCTTCCAGCCCGCCGCCAGCGAAAATACCCCTGAGTATGAGCCCGACACCCGGGTCGTCGCCGTCTCTTCGAAGGCCTGAAGATGATCAATGCCGGAATCCTCGACAACCCGATCGCTACCGGGTTCGGAGAATAGGTCATCGAATTGGACAGCTTCGGATTCACCCTGACCAGATGGAAGCTCTTGGGCCCCAGACTGGGCCGGGGCTGAAAGCATCATGCTGCAAAACAGTGTAACTAAAAAAGGAATACTTGTTACAGGGAAAAGGATACGGAAAATCATGCTATCTTGCCACCCGCTCGAGGTACTCCTTGGAGTAGGTTGAATCGGGAAGGACTCGTAAGGAAGGCTTGGTAATGGTAACGGTCGTCCGCTCGTACTCCACCTTGCCGCTGATCAGCTTCGACTTGAGATTGTCGATAATTACGACCGTGTAGGGTGCCCAGCGCCCGCCGACTTTCTGGTAGGTCGGAACGGCTGTGGTCCGCATCAGCAGCCCCGAGAGGCTGTAATCCTCTGTTTTTCTGACAAGGTTTTCCCGGGAAACCCAGATTTTCACCTTGGCGAAGGGCGCTGAATCCTGAATGGACTCGAGGGACAGAACATCGCAATCGAATTTCCCAAGCTTTTCCGCAGACTGGGCGACGACCCGGTAATCCTCCGCGTAGTTGGACGCGTTGAAATCGGAAATCCGGACACTCGTATTCTCAAAACGTTCCTTGGCATTGGTAAAGGTAAAACTTTTCCCGACGGGGTCGTAGAGCCAAAGGCTGTCACCCGTTTTCAGGTACCCCTTCCCCGTATCGACGGAGGGCTCGAGAATCAGGACGAGAAACAGACGACTTCTATCCCGCCTGAACATCACCACCTTACTGGTGCTGATCGATCCTCCGGGATCTCGTTTTTCTATCAGATACTCCGCCCCGAAATCAGTGTCGGTGAATGAGACCATGGCATCGATCCTCGAGAGGATCCCGCTGTCCACTGAATGGCAGGGAAAAAGGATAAACGACAGCACCAAGGCAAAGAAAAGGATTCTGGACTGATTCACGCTTCCATCCTGAGTGCTGCCGCTGGATCTATCCGGGATGCTTTTCGCGCCGGGCCGGCTGCAGCCACTACTGTCGCCGCTACCATGATGAAAAAATCCAGCACAGTAGTAAGCGGATCTAGCTGGAAATGCATTTTCCCGTGCACGGTGAAAAGTCCCGCCGCCGGAATGCGCCCGAGATCCACGAACGAAAGCAGGCCGAAGCCGAGAAAACTCAACACCAGGCCGACCAGGATGGCGGCCAGAGACATATACAAGGCTTCCAGCATGAATAGCGAAAGGACGCTGGACCGTTGCATGCCGATCGCCCTGAGTGTGCCGACCTCCGTTGTCCGTTCGTGGGCGATGACCCGAAAAGTATTCAGTATTCCAATCATGACAATACAGACGAATACGAAGAGTGCGGTGTAGGTGATCGCGAGGAAGGCTGACATTATTTCCTGCATCTGCGAAAGGTTCCCCTCGAGGGGAAGGACCGCATAGACCTGAGCGGAAACGCCTGAGGCAAGGGCCGCATCGACCGCATCCTTCGTGGCTAGCGGGGGAAAGACGGTGTGAGTCCTGGAGAGTTCCACCCGCACCATCTCAGCTAGGTTGATGGACAGGGTACCGGGATGGCCGTAGACTGCGATATCGGTAGCAGCGCCTACGGGCCGTGCTGTGAGCAGATTCAGGGTATCGAGAGGCAGGTAGGCGACATATCCGAAAAGGCTCGTCTCCTGGAATATGCCCCTGACCACCAAGGTGCCCGAATTGTATTGACCCCGATCGGTGAGGAGGGAGAGCGTAACATCATCGCCGACATGGGCCCTGAGTATAGAGGCAGCAGCCTCGCTTATCAGTATTGAACTTTTGCTGGCATCCCGGGTGATGTCCGCGAGGGATCCTTCGACAAAGGAAAGTCCCGAGAATTCTTCGGCATCCCTGGCGAAATCGACTCCGACAAGCCGCCTTTGGCGAACTGTCTCGCCCCCGAAGATAAGGGTAGCGTCATCACCGTAGTATATGTTGCGAGGAATCGCTAACCGGATAGACGGTATATTCCGTGCCAGTTCCTCGGCGAGTTCATCGGCCCTCTCGATCCTCTGGTGGGAACGGATCGGGTCATGGAAACCCTGCACGGATACTTCTCCGGCAAAATAGCGCGCAGCCTTTCCTTTCATGGCATCAAGGGCCCCGAAGGCTGCTCCGGACACGATCGTAGCCATCGCGAAACCCAGGGCTACCGCGAGGGCGACGAAAAAATACCTGCGGCGCATGCGTACGATATTCCGAAAAGCAAGAAAGAAAAGCATCCCTACCTCGTCATGGCCAAGGCAGGCTGGATGCGCAAGGCGATAGCCACGGGATAGATCCATGACAGCAAACCGATGCCGAGGGCCAATGCCATATGGAAGGCAATCGCCGAGAACGAGATCAGCGGGATGATATGGTCGCCTCCAAACAGCGTAACCAGAATGCCGTTGCTGATTGGAATGCCTTCCCGACCCAAAACCAGACAGGCAGCGACGCCGCCGAGTATGCCCACAAGAGAGGCTACGAAGGTCAGCATCAGGCTCTCGATGATGAACAGTGTGCGGATGAACCCGACACCGGCCCCCAGTCCGCGCATCGTGGCGATCTCCGCGCTGCGCTCGAGGACCGAGATCACCAAACTATTCATAATTACCAGGATAGCCCCGAAGGCGATGAAGGCGAGCGAGACATAGAAGACAGCCTGGAGGGCTGTCAGGGCAAGCACGCTCGTACCCGCCGCCGCCCGCCAGTCGAGGATGCGAGTCTCCATGCCTGCCCGGGACACGCTGGCCGCCAGTTCCTTTGCTGCCCTGCGCCAGTCGCCAGGCCGGAGCTTCAAGAGAATGAAACTCCACGCAGCCTGGTCGGTCAGGACAAGGGAATCCCTGACGCCAGTTTCTCCCAGGACCCTGGCGATACTGTCCAGGCTGACTCCCTCCGCTTCAGGCTCCTGGCGGTCAGTACCACCTTCGAAAAGCGAATCGAGATCCTGCGCTGGAACCGAGGCGAGTTCCTTTCGCGACGCCGACACATAACCCAGGGTATAGTTCGCCAAGGATCTGGCGATCGTTGGATCCACCAGGATTACCCTGTCGAGGACCTCCGTCCTGGCCTTATAGCGATAGACACCGGCAAAGTGCCCTTTCCGGATCCTGAAACTTCCACCGGAGTAGCAGGAAAGCGAAATATTGTCCGCGGGAAGAAGTCGGCGACCCAAGGCTGTTTCCATTTTTGCAGCCATTGCTTCGTTGAGGAACACTCCTCCGGACGAAAGGCTCCGTGCATCCCCTCGAAGGATGGTGAGGTCGGAGCAGAGGGAAAAATAGCGCTCGGAATCTACGCCGAAAACCGTCCCATTCTGGGTAAAACCCGCAAGCTGGATCCTCGCTGCAACCGAGACTATCGGGGTCCATTCGGCAACCCGACCGGAAGCAGAGAGGAGATCGCGTAACTTGGAGAATTCGGAAAGGGCAGGGATCGTTTCGTATTCGCTGACGATGGGCACTTCGCTGCCGAATAGCCCGAAAGAAGCTCCGGGGTCTGGCGCCATGACAGCATCCCCGGACAGGCTTCCTACATAGGCTGCCCGGAGTCCCTTGTTGGAACTCTCAAAAAATGCGTTGGCTACGAACAGAAAGCCAATCCCCGAAGCGATAAGCACTACCAGGAGGATTGTCTTGTGAAGATGTCGAAGGAGATTTCTTGCTGCTATGCGAAAGACGATCGACATCTTGCTTACATGGATGAAGTAGCGCCGGGAAAGGTAGATCATCGGCTTGCTTCTCCAGGATAGCTCACAACCATGAGGGCGACGAGCAGGTCAATGCCGGACCTCGCAGATGCAGGGTTCACTCAATTCCGAAAAATCCGGCCACCATGGCAAGCCATGAGCGCACTCGATCCTTGACAGGCCGCGATTCCGATCCGGGAAGCTTCTGAAGGAGCAGATGCTGCGGTATCGTAGGAGCATTATTTGATTCGATGAAGTCCCTCTCAGCTGCTCCAAGCACTGTCAATGCCCGCAAGCGCTGCCCTTCCAGCTTTCGGGACCTTGAAACCTGTCGCCGATGAGTCCTCCACGAAGCCCAGGTCGCATTGGTCGAAACAATCATTGAGCGGGAAGCCAGGGCCATGTAGGTAAGATCGTCGCTCCCTATGGCAACCGGCATTGCGGCCCAGCCCCCGATTTCACGAAGGGCAGAAGTACGCAAGCACATCTCGGCCGTTGAGTGGGACCGTAGTTCAGTGTTACGAAAATAAAGAAATTCATCCCAGGATTCACGTTCCGCGAGAGGAAACCCGAATGCCATAGGACAGCCACTCTCATCGATTCGCCTGAGCCTGGAACGGTAGATATCCGCACCAGGCTGCCGCGCAATCAAAGCATCCATCTCCGAGAGAAAATTGCAATCAAGTAGGTCATCATCGCCTAGCAAGTTGACGAATTCGCCCTGGGCAAGCGAAAGGGCCGCATTCCAGGAATGCGTTGGATCAGAAGCACCAAGGTTCCGCAGGCTTCGTAGATACTGGATGCGAGGATCGGAAAAAACTTCGACAATTCCGGGCACTGGTTCAGGGGACGCGTCATCGTAAACTATAAGTTCATAGTCCTGATAATCTTGACACAAGACCGACTCGATCGCTGCCCTCAGATGCCTGGCCTTGTAGGCAGGGATGATCACACTGAACCTGATCATGGAAGCTCTTGGTCATTGAGGCCGGTCAGGCCTGAAGCCTTGCGTTTCTCCCTGTCATAGACTGATTTTATGGCAGATCGGTATTCAGTCTTGCCAAGGCTCCGCATCTGTCGCTCTTTTTGCCAGGCTGAAAGATAGTACGCTGACATGAGAAAGGCGAGGAGGAACCCTTCTCCCCCATCACGGTATCCCTTCTTGATGACATAGCGACGGGTAAATTCCTTTATCGCCTTGAAAAGCGCTGACCGGAAGCTCGGAAATCCTTCCTTTTTTCCTTCGAAGGCGTTCATGGCCTCGATGGTAGTATATCGGTTGAACTTGTCAATGAAATGGAAGAGATCGTAATAATTGAAATGTTCAATCACTGCATCCTTCGCGGATACAGGATACACCCGGGCGGTGGAAGGCACATCGAACATCATGTGGACCCGGTCTGAAATGATATTGACCGCGCGACGGAAGAAGCGTGGATGAGTCTCCTGCCCAGGCCCCCAGCCTCCGCCATTTAACCGTCGGCCGAACATCCAGGTCCGGAAAGGAACCAACGCGACATCAATCGCGTTTTCACTCGCGAGCCGCTCGAGCTCGTCCCAAAGTGGCGGAGTCACTATCTCGTCCGCATCAACGATGAGGACCCAGTCGCAGGTCGCCTTCGAAAGCGCAAAGGCACGGGCCGGGTCGGCGTAGCCCAGTTTCGGGTGTGAATATATGTCCTCGGTGAACCCACGGGCGATTTCGACCGTGCGATCCTCTGATTCCATATCAACTACGACGATCTGGCTGGCTCTCCCGAGACTCTCAAGGCAGGCGCGAAGGTTGTCTTCCTCGTTTCGTGTGTTGACAAGAACGGAGATGCCGGGATGGTTCACTGTTTTTCTCCTGCGGTCAGGAGGAGCGACCTGAGGCCTAGACCGACGCTGGTCATTACTTGGGCAAAGGCCGCTACAAGAAAGCCCCGCCTTTTCCTCAGGAAAAGAATCCGCGCTTTGTGGAGTTGAGGATCATGGAGCCATTTCCAGGTTTGGGAACCACCACCGAGATGGACTACGAGAGCTCTCGGATCGTAGACGATACTATAGCCAGCCTCTTTCATACGGACGCAGAGATCGATGTCCTCAACCGTGAAGAAGAAATCCTCGTCAAATCCACCGGCGCGATCCAGGGCGGCTTTTCGAATCAGCATGAAGGCTCCGGTCACAGTTCCCACGAAGCGTGGACCTGATTCAGTAGCCTCGGGTAGATGGATGGAGAATCTGGCGGGAAGAAGGTATTCCTTGAAATGAGACCAGAGATTGGGAATATCGCCCGTTGAATTCTGGGGCCGGCCATCTTTAAAAACCAGCCCAGGGGCCCATATGCCTGCAGCATCCCAAGATTCCAGATAGTCAAGGCCAATGCGGATGCTTTCCACTGTGGCAAATGCATCATTGTTGAGCACCAGGATGTAGCGACCTCGCGCAATCCGGAAGCCCTGATTGTTAGCCGCTGCAAAACCTCTGTTTTCCTCATTGACCACGACAGTGCGTCGCCGATCAGCCCAAGCGCCAACTTCCTTCCCGGTTTCAGGACCCGAGTTATCGATGATTATGGTTTCTATTTGTATCCCCACCATGTCGGCGGCCAACTCAAAAGCAAGGATGCTTTCCAATGTCATGGAAGGGTCTTGAAAATTAAGGATAACCGCTGAAATCAACGGGCCATCCTCCATGACATCTCGAGGCCCTTGCCCCATCTGTCCTTCAGGAATCATTGGAATTGCGGCTCGCAACCCGAGGCAAGAGTTTTGCACCGATAGTCGCGTAGAGAAGTCGGTCAATACCCTCGTGATAAAGGCTATGAAGCGTAAGTCGCTTCTTCGGGATCTGCGAGAGCTCTGCCTCCCCAATCTTGTGCCTAAGACTGAAACGGTAGAAGGAGGAAAAACAAGAAATGCTCAGGATCGACTTCTTCACCAGGGGGAAACCCTCTTTAATTATGGCAAGAGGGCGGTAGACCGTCAGGTTGGCACCAAGCCGACCGTACTCGCAGCATTCAAAGTAGGCAGCTCCTTGAAACCCCTTCTCGAATAGATGCCTTGAAACACCAACTTCAAAACGAAGAACCGTATCAACCTTGTTGCGGGCAGCTCCCTGTAAGGCTAGATAGTTCGCTAGACACGAAAATGCTTCGCTTCGGAAGATCATAAAAAATGATTGCAAATGATAGGCAATTTCGTAGTTGTCGCTCAGCGCGGAAAAATCGAGCGACATGGTCTCGAACCAGGAAAAGAAGTCGAGGAAGTCCCCAACCAGAACACAGGAGTCATTTACAAGACTTACTTCATCATATGAGTCCAGTCGCTCCAGTGCTATTGCCTTGGCCCACATTCCAAAATCGTAGCCTTCGTTCTTGAATTGCCTGAGCGAAAACCCGTTTCTTTCGAGATATCCTATTGATTCTGCCGAAATATCCCTCGAGTTGGTGATGAAAACGATACGGCTATGGTACTTGCGAAGTTCTTCAAGGTAGCGCCTGACGTACAGCGAAATCGAATCATCTTCGGAATAGGAACAGAAGAGGCAAACCCTATTAGCCAATTCGGTTTCCCGTTCCGAATACCCACTTCAGCTCATCGAAGAGGAAAACCCGGGCAAGAACGGCAAAGCCAATGGAACCGAGTAAGACATCGCTGGCAAGACGCATGGCAGGACTCAAACCCATCAACTGCGAGTTCAGGAACAAGAGAAGTACAGCCATGGTGACGGAAAAGACCAAGGATGCCATTACTTTAGGAAGTTTTATCCGCAACTTCAGCATTGCGATACAGTACGTCATCTGGAGCACCACAACGATGCCTTCAGCCATAGCTGCAGAAATCGCCGCCCCGTTTGCACCAAGACGGGGAATCAGTATGAAATTGGCAACTACGTTTATTCCCGCTGCAGCCAGAAAGGTATACATCATGACCCATTCTTTTTTCTTGGGATACAGCATGATCACACCACTGAAATGGCTGAGTCCGATAAAACCGAGCACCGGAGCGAGGATGCGCAAAACGCTGCTGGATCCGGCAAATCCATTGCCTGAAAGCACGGCCATTATATCGGGGGCCACGATCCAAAGTCCGAAAACCGCAGGCAGCAAAACTGCAAGCAACAGCGTAGCATAGGTCGACGTGATTTCCTTGAACTTTGCTTCCTGGTCATTTCCAAGGTAATAGGAAATTCGAGGCAGCATAACGGCGTTGACAGAGGTGACTAAGGAAATGACGATGCCTGTAACCTTGTTCGCGGCGGCATAGATACCAACTGAATAGTCACCCGAAAGGAAACCGAGCATAGCCTTATCGAGATTGAGGTAGAAGCTTCCAATGAAATTCAGCAAAAAAACGGCAAAGACCGGTCGAAGGTGACGGGCAATCCTTGACAGCTTAGGCAAGCGAAACCGGACATCCCTGGCGACCAAGATCGCATTGAGAAGGTTGGATCCCACCGAGAGGCTCATCACATAGAGGCAATAAGGAATGATGTCGTTCTGAGTCTTTACGAAACCAAACAGTATTCCGAGTGAAAGAATCTTGATGACGAGGCTGGAGACAGTGATGTAGGAGTATCGCTCTTCACCCTGGTAGAACCAGTCGACGCCGATGAGCGAAAGCACGATATATGCCGAAAACAGAAGGTAAAGACCGAAGTCCTTTCGAAAGAAAGGGAAACACGATATGACTAACAGGTATGCGACAAGTATCAAACCTGTAAACAGGGCATGCAAGGTGAAGATCTCGCTGAATAGTTTATCGCGTTCGGCCCTGTCCTGCCGGATCCTGGCTATCTCCCGTATGCCATAGAGCGGAATCCCAAATGAGGAAAAGACGATAAAATACATGACAATCGACTGGACAAACTCGACCTTGCCATAGCTGGCAGGCCCAAGCACTCGTGAGACATACGGAAAGGTTATCAGGGGGAAGATGACATTCATGCCGACGCGTGCGGTATTGACGACTGCGTTCCACCTTAGCGAAGCAGCCATGCGTCCACTCTTCCTTTTAAAACTGCTGCACTCTGCCTTACGAGGCACAGGGTCAATCAGCCACTGACATGCCAGAATGCCCTGTAAGGAGTGAATGCGCCACTGCCTGGTGTATCGCCACCATTCAGGATCAGCCAACGCGTAACCTTTAAAAGGTAGTATCCGAATATCAGTAATTGAATCGTACCAGTGCCAAATCTCTTCTCAATCCAACCTTCTGGCTCCGCTCGCGCAATGCCAGGATACAGCAGAGGCAGAACCAACCTGAAGAAGCTCCCGGCCCGCACGAATACCGCCTCGAGGGTCGCAAGGAGGGCAAATGCCATGTACGAGAGGAACCCATTCACCAGGACTGGACTGACCCGCGGTGAATACCGAAAAATCAGAAAGGACGCCAGCAGTATTTCGACAATATTCAGTGGATTGATGGTCGCGATTCCGATATAGCCCAGGTATAAAAAGAGGCGCTGTGCGATTCCGAGATTAATTGTTGCGCCTATTCCCGAAACCGCCAGCACAAGCAGAATAAGGCCTAGTATTCCAGCGCTGTACCATAACAAAGTCCTAACCAATGGCCGAAGCTCCACCGAAAGGAAGAAGTACACTATGAGCACTGCTGCTGAAGCATGAAATCCTGTTGCTATAATGGCGGCAATAAGGGCAGCAATCCATTTTTTTTCGCAAAGAAAGTCGACAACGAGAAAAGCGAAACCTATAGCGATGCCTGCGCGAAGAATTACAAAACTTCCATACAACATGAAATCTACACCATAGACGAATAGGCCGATAGGTGAAGAATCCGAACGTTTGCTGATGACGTAGACGGCAGGCAATATTCCAAGAATCCCGACAAGGCCAAGAAACTGATTGAAAGAAAGGCCGAGCGATTTAGAAGACACACCCAGAAGCAAGAAAAGTGGCTCCCATCCGAACGCTTCAAGTCCCTGAAATCCATTGATTGAAGAATAAAAAGTACGGTACGCAAAGTAATCCGCTCCGCCGATATCACCCCGGATTCCAGCAAATGCAGCCCAGACGAGGGTTACCACTAATGGATACGCATTCCTGCTTAGTTTGCGTAGCGGAAACAACAGAACTGGGGCCAAAAAGCAAAGATAATAGGGAATCAATCTGTTTCTCCGGCCCTAAGAATCCATTCGGGCTAATCTGACTCCACGAGCCTGAGCCAATGCAGAATATATGATAATGTACTCGTTGACCATGGCGGTAGAGGAATATCGCATTGCCCAATTCAATCGGCCCTGTTTGCCTAATCGCTCCCGCAATTCCTGACTATCAAGGAGAGTGCGCAATGCGCTTGCAATATCCTCCAGCTCATTTCGAATTGCCACACCGCCACCATTCGATAGCAATTCAACAACCCCACCCACTGCTGACGCAACTGCAGGAACGCCCCTGGCCATCGCTTCCAAAATGGATAGCGGAAGCCCCTCGTGGTCACTGGGAAGAAAAAAAATATCACTTGTCTTAAGTAGACTCGGAGCGTTCAATACCGGCCCCACGAAAACAATCCCGGGACCCGGGGGCCTTGGTACGGAGTTACCGACCCATACAAGCAGTGCCCTGTCTTGCAAACTTTTCGCAACCGAGCAGGCCAGGTCCAACCTCTTGGGCACTGCATCCCGGGCAATCACAAAGATCAAGGGAAGCCCTCGGTTTCGAAGGTCATCGACATTTTGATGAATTGCCGGGTCCACTGTCCCAACTTGTTCTGGAACACCATTGAAAATGACGCTTACTCGAGGATAGCCATCGGCAACCATAGCAATTTGGTCAGCCTTGCTTACCGCGACAATAGCAGCAGCCCTCGATGCAAGCAGCTTATCGAAAGGAAGAAAGCCAGGATTGCTTTTTTTTATCTGATCGTAGCCATGCATAGTATAGACGATTCGGCGACGATCCACGTTAGGAGCCAGGCGCCCAAGTGCGGCGGCTTTTGATGTATGCAAATGAACGATGGAAGGCTTCCATGATCGATAGAGGGCCGACAAGGTAATGAGCGTAGCTAGCTCCCGGAACAAGGATGGTCGCCGGACAAGCCCAGGAATCAGGATGAGCTCCACCCTCGAATCGATTCCCAACCAGGCGCTCCCGCCTCCTTCAGGGCCGAAGGCGATCGCTACTTCATGTCCTGCAGCAACAAGCCCCTCCGACAAGTGTCGGACCACACCCTGCGCGCCACCTGGTTCCGATCGGGTGATCACCTGTAGGATTCGCATTTTTTTCACGATCAGCTGGCTCGTCTTTTCAAATCAAGTTCACAAGCCAGGTATGGGCCTATTACTTTGGGATCGAGGCTTTGACGGAGTGCCTCCAATCCAATCAGCCAGTTCCGGTACGCGACAGGATCGGGATTCTGGACAAAGCTGATTATGAACGCAGCCAACTCTTCGAGACTGTCAAAGACCTTTCCAAAAGGCTTTCGGCCAGCAAACAAGGATTCAAAATACCTGGTACGCAGGCAAAGAACCGGGCGGCCAAACCTCACCGAATCTAGAAGCGCGCCACTGGCCATGAGGCTGTACGAGTTAGGCGGATAGAGAAAGCACAGGAAATCTGCGGCACGAACATCGCGTTCATATTCGTCCGAAGCTAGTTGCACGCCTGAGCAACCATGGCTGACAAGCCCATTGTCCCAAGGATCTAGTTCTGGAGACCAACTCCCAACAAGGGCAAAATGCGCGGCAGATGACCCCACCCCTTCGCGCACGAGTGCTGCGAGGCGGAACGACTGCTCGGTACCCTTGAGGCGTGAGGCGCCACCAGGCACAACAAAGAGCGGAGCATCCGAAAAGTGGCGCGTTTGATCGATGCTCTCGGCCAGACAGGGGTGGTCGATCGAAACAATATCGTGGACATCATAGCCAAGACCTTGGAGCCGGTGGAGAATTGAACTCCCCAGACAAAGCCGAGTCACATTCCCGGGATGCATGCGAAGTGCAGCCCGGAGCCAGAAAGCACGTGAAAGCAGGCTGCGCTTGCTACGCTCGAGTTCCTGGAGTTCACCGTGAAGGGTTACCACGAATCGTGGTATTTTGCCCAGTTTTGTCCCGAAGAATGGCAGAAGGAAATGGGCAAGGGGACCCAGCGAAAGAGCTACAACAATTGACGCATTCTCTGAAATCGCGTAATTGAGCAATCTTCTGAGGGTGTTGACTTCAAGCAAGGCATTCAGGGCATTGCGAGCCTTGCTCCCGCCACTGACCCGGAGTGGCTTTGCAAGCACCCCCTGCATTGGGTCGGCTGAAATCCATGAGCCACACTGGGATTCATTGATAAAAAGCTCGACATCCTCTCCAAAAGCTGAAACCAGGACAGCTACCATGGCGCGGTTGAATGGTACGTGCCCCAGGCCGTGAATATTCGCGTCGAAGGCCATGATCACGTGGGTGAACTAATTCCACGCCTATCCAGGTAGCGGGAATAGGGATAGGGATCCTTGTAATGATTGGTCGCGGAATCACGGAGCGAATGGAATCGAGGCTTCTTTTTGAACAGGAACATTTCCGGGCCGAGATAGTCTCCATCCATGTCGGCGGCATCGAGGCTCAGGAAGTAGTCGCCCCTCGCCCACCAGAAATTGCCGCTGAAATGGGGTCTGCCCCTCGTGAAGTCATTTCCGGGGTGGTAATCGGTCCCGACTACGTCGTGGCTGTCGAGATGATCGACACAATTCCGGTGTCCCGCGATGAGATGGTACTGCATCATCGAGATCCAGTCGCGGATCCATGGGAACTCCGGTTTTCGAATCCGCGTACAACCCTTGGCGTGGAGGTAGAGGATCTTGTCAGAAGGCTCCACGAAGGCGGGCATCCTGAGCAGGGTAAAGCGCTCCCCGCTTTTTTCCCGGCTCTCCATGGCCTCGATCCGAATCCTGCCACCAAAGGACTCAAGGCACGATCGTGCCGCATCAAAGGCCTTGCCGGGGCGCTTCCCGGCAAGGAAGCAATGCACCCCTTCCGCAGCCTCGTAGAGGCCTGAAAAGATGACCTTCTCGAGCATGTCCCTGATCAGGACTTCGACTTCGGGGCTGGCAGCATACACATGGTAGAAGACCTTGATGGCCATCACGCCACCTCGCCCGCGTCATGGGAATCATAGACCGCGAGATAGCCCGCGGCATTCGACTCAATTGAGAACATCTTTGCACGCAGCCGCCCGCGCCGGACGAGATCCTCGGCGAGGGAGCCATCCGCTGCGAGCGACTCGATCGTGCCTGCGAGCGCGGCTGCGTTTCCGGGAGGGAACAGCAGGCCTGCACCTTCGACGACTTCCGCGAGCCCGGGTACTGCGCTGGCAATCACGGGAAGGCCTGCTGCCATTGCTTCGACCGCAGCGATACCAAAACCCTCCCAGTGCGACGACTGGACATACGCGTTGGCCCGCGCCATGAAGTCAGGTACTTCGATCCTGGCACCCGCGAATTCGACCCGATCTTCAAGACCAAGCGCTTTAGCCTGGCTGGCAAGTTCAGGGAGAGTTTCTCCATCACCCAGAAAGACACAGCAGAATCGGGGCGGGAGGGTGAAAAGCGCTCGGAGGATGGTCGCTTGATCCTTCTGCCTGGTAAACCGCGCAACCATGAGGAGGGAAAAGACCTCGTTGTTCGCAGGGAAGGGCCTTCCACTGCAATATTCAAACCGAGCCAGGTCTACACCATTGGGTATTACCGTGATGCGGACTCTGGCGTCATCCAGACGGGCTATGAGACCCTCTTTAACGGCCTCGCTAATCGCGATGATCCGGTCGTACCGACGGTAGATCCAGCGTTCGATCATAAGGAGAAAAGGGAAACCCATCCCCCTACGGCGCGTATTGTGTTCGGTCAGCATCCAGAGCGCACGCGATAGTCGCGAATTGCAGAGCGAAGCCCAGAGCACCGAGGGGTACAGGTGCACATGGACAACATCAGGATCCCATCTCCGCAGTTCGCCGGCTATCTCCAGCACTACCTTCGGCGACCAGATATGCTTGCTCCGGCAATATCGGACTTCCGCCCCGGCCAAGCGCAATTGCGATCCGTAGCGATCCCCCTTGGGTGAGAGTACCAGGATCAGGATCCGGTCACCCCGCGCGATGATGCGAGGGGCAAGATCCAGAAGAAGCCGCTCAGCCCCACCCATGCCAAGGGTATTGATGATGTGGAGAATCTTCACCTACGGTCCCCACCGAAGCGAAACCCGGCGATGCAGCACTCACGAAACCGACCAATCGCAGCCAACAGGCTGATCCTCATGAAATTCGCGATCGCGCGAAGCCGAGGGACGGGAGGAATGCGGCTTCCCATCAGTTCCCGATAATAGAGCTGCGCGCCTCGCGGGTTTTTCACCCGGAGCTCGAGGCTCCGTGCAGAAAGCCCGTCATCCAGGTAATCGCAGAGATAGAGCGTTGAAGGCTCCAGCAACAGTTGCCCCTTCCCTGCAATTCGGTTCCATACCACCGATTCGGTAAGGAAATTCTCCCTGTCGAATTCGGGAAAGGGATTATCAAGAAGCGCGTGCCGCTTGAAAACCTCAGCCTTGTCTCCCCTGCAGCCGTAGCGCCAGTGAAGAGCTATGGAGTCCGCTCTGTCGAGGGATGCCGGGAAAGCTGCCCCTATTCGCAAGCCGCCCCGATGGGCCCTGTATCCCACAAGCCCCACCAGTCCGGCGTCGGCGCGGACCTTCGGCCAGAGTTCGGCGATCCGTGCCATGGCCTCGGGCGGGAGTTCATCGTCCGAATCGACAATGAATACCGCCTCGCCGTGGACCTCGGGCATCGCCCGGTTGATCGCCCGGTGCTTGCCGCCGTTTACGGTGCGGACGAAGCGGCAGGGAAATTCCGTGGCGCCCGACCATGATGCAAGCAATTGGGGCGTTTCGTCTGATGAGCCGTCGTCGATGATGAGCCATTCGAAATCGCGGCAACCCTGGACCTCGAGCGAGCGCTTGAGCGCGGGCAGGCAGGCGGCTCGGTTCCAGGTGGGGGTGAGGATGGTTACGAGCGGAAGTTCACTCAATACGCGCCAATCCCCACGACGACGACACCGAAGGTCTTGAGCAGGATGTAGAGGTCGAGCCAGAGTGACCAGCTCTGGATGTAATAGATGTCGAGGGCGACGCGCTCTTCGTAGTCGAGGTCCGAGCGGCCTGAAACCTGCCACAGTCCGGACATGCCGGGCTTGACACTTGAAAATAATGCATAATTATGACCGTATTTATCGATCTCGGCCTCTATGATGGGGCGGGGACCGACAAGGCTCATCTGGCCTATCAGCACGTTCCAGATCTGGGGCAACTCGTCGAGACTGGTCTTCCTGAGAAAATGCCCCATGCGGGTGATGCGGGGATCTTCCCGCAGCTTGAAATTGCCCTCCCACTCAGCGCTGGCATCGGGGTCGCAGGCCAGGAGCTCCTCGAGCACTTCCCTTGAGTTTCTGACCATCGAACGGAACTTCCAGGCTTTGAATGGTACACCATTACGGCCTAGCCGGTGGTGGCCATAGAACACGGGTCCAGGAGTGTCGATCTTGATGAGCAGCGCGATGAGCAGAAAGAAGGGAACAGTGATGATTCCACCAAATATGACGATCACGACGTCGAGCAGGCGCTTGAGAACCTGATTGAGCGTCCCGAGCAGCTTCTGGTCGATTTCGAGTCCCATGATGCCGTCGAAGTCACGGACATTCACCCACATGTTGGTCATGCCAAAATAGTCCGGAATGAAGGTATAGCGCTTGAAGGCGCGCACGTTGTCTGAAACGATATTGGCAACGACTGAACGGTTTACGCCGGGCATGGCGACTATCGCGCGGTCGATACCGCATTCACCGGCCAAGCGGGGACCGTTGGAGGTTCCATAGATGATCGGGACGCCATGGTACGAGTCCCCCAGGTCCGGATTGTCATCGAGGAAGGCGACGGGACGGATGGCCAGCCAGGGATGCCTGAGCAGACGATCGACGAGAAGCCGTCCCGAATCACTGGCGCCGAACACGACCACAGGAACGCCCCACCAGGGCTGCTTCATCAGGAGCCTCCGGACAGTGCCGCGTCCGGAAGGGAAATATAGGATACTCACCACGAGGCTTAGCGCGAAGGCCATGGAGTAGGCGTCGAGGGTCGATTGGAGGATGGCGCGCGACACGATGATGCCCATGTGTGCGAACATAGAGGCAAGGGCAAAGCGGCGCAGTTCCTCCGGGTGGGAGTGGTTGTCTCCCGGATAGAGCTGGACGAGGGCGAAGACAAGGGAAAAGGCAGGAATATAGTACCAATAGTTAATAAATGATTTGAAGTTGATGTTCAAGCTCGCGACAGAGTTCATGATGAGGAAACCAGTCATGAAACTGAGCAGCACTACGAGGATGTCGCTCGCGATAAAGACCAGCGACATCGGCACTACCCCGAAACGGGTCTTGCCGGAGTAGCTTTTAATGAACTCCTCACACTGCATTTTTGCTGGGTTCCAGTTGCGGAGTCCTGAAGCCAAGATCGAGCCAGTGACCAGACTCGCGGGCTTCATCAGTAAGGGCCGGCCCGAACTCGCCCCTGATTAGCGCGTACGCTGCGTTGCCATCCGAAATCCAGCGTCCGAGGTCGGCGCTCTTGAGGAGAGGCAATCCCGTACCATCGCAGATCCGCTCGAGGATGAGATCGAGGGCACTCGCCCCTACAAGGACAGCGGCATGGGCCCCCCGGGCCTTGGCTGCAGAAATAAAGCCTTCGATAGGGGCTGTCTTTTCCGCCAGACCAAGGCTTGCTTCCTCGAAGTTCACACGATTCCGATAGCTAAGCTCGGCACCTCCCATCGGGGTGAGGACATAGCTGACGTTTTTTGGTGTATGACGCTGGATTGCAAGCCACCCAAGCTCCTCTAGTCGACGGAGCAGGAGATTGGTTTTGCCAAGGGAAAGGCCTGCTGACTTGGCCAACTCCCGTTGGGTCACGCAACCCCTGGATGAGGCGATTTGGATTGTAGCGAGGAGTTCCAACTCCGAAGAGCTGGAAGTTATAGCTGGCATGGCAAAGCCTTCGCGCCAATGCGGCGCGCAAAAAGGAGGGGAGTACGTGGCAGCGGAGCGTATCAGGGTCGTCGAAACGGACTCCTGCATGGCCCCACCTAATAGAACACAGGTCTATCGAGATAATCGTTCAAAGCTTGAACAATAGACTATCACATCGATAGCCCCACATCAACATCCAGAATCGAGGTCGAGCCTACTGCCTCCGGGTGTCCTTGAATGACAAATCGAGACTGCCTGCAATGCAAACTCCCGTTCCCAATTTCCCATCGAGAAGGGTTACGACGGGTTCTGCGCACAGTGCAAGGGATGCTCCTGTCAACGCGATGGTATAGCTCAGGGCTACCCGGATTTCAGCCAGCACGGTCCTGGTGGCTTTCTCGACTGCCGGATCGGAGGCATAGGCTGTCGAAACCAGGTTCGTCGACTTGTTTTTGGAGAGGAAGAGGGCTCGAACCTCGAGATTGAGGTCCCTGACCGGCAGAACCACCCGGGCCAGACCCCTTGCCCATAGCGCTCCCGGTCCGTAGGGACTGGTGAGAGGAAGCAGCACTCCTCCCCCATCGTATTCATAGCGGGCAATCATCCGTGCGAGGAACTCGCCGTTGCCATACCAGTTGCCGCTCTGGTTCTGATCGGCATCAAAATTGCCCCAAAGGTAGTGGGTGTAGCCTCCCTCGATGATGCCTGAAAGAGGAATTTTGACCGGCGCGCCGGAGAACTCGAAGCCCAGTATGGCAGCCGGGATTGTGGGAACAGGGCTGTCGGCTATCCCTATTATGTCGGAGCTGAGGTCGTCGAAACCGGCCATCGCCCGAAGAGTCAGACCGGGAAGGAGAGCCGCCCCGAACTCGAAGATAAGGTTCATGTTGTCGGGATAGGTGTCGTTGGCGTGGAAGGTGCCGACCGGCAAGAAATTCTTGATTTCGTAGGAGTTATTGGGGCGGGCATAGATGATCTGTTCGCCCAGAGCGAAGGAAAGGCGATCGCCGACAAACTCCAGTCGATGCGCAACATACAGGATGGTTGTGGGATTGAAGTCACTGCTGCTCCACCATTGTCCGCCCCAGTTTCGCTCGAAAGGCTTAGCTGCATTGTCCACGTCGAGGCCCTCCCAGTTCTTGACCGGAAGAAATGTAGAGACCGTCCAATCAAGATTCACCGGTCCAGCCCTGCCCTGGAGACGGGCAGCATCCATATAGGGGAGCAACTTCGAGGGATAGAGGGTCGAAAGATCCGGAGCGCCGATCTGCATTGTGTCGCGACCAAACCAGACGCGGAAGGCTGGGTTTTCCCAGGAGAGGATGCCCCGCCCAAGTATATGGTGGTCGATGGACGGACCTACCCCCGTAGTGAATCCTGGCAGATTGTCGATCGAGAGGCGACCTTCGGGTCGCGGCGAACGCAACACACCGTCGAATTCGATGGAAAGGCCGGTATCAGAGCTGGCAACAAAGCCCGCCGCAGCGAGGGGCGGCAGGGCTAGCCAGCCCCGTTGGAGGTCGATGCCATCGCGGGGGGCGTCGGGTTGGACAAGGCTCTGCTGGCTGCTGGAGATGCGCGTGTAGTTGTACTTCAGGTAGCCAGAAAGGGATGAAACCTCCTCAGTAGCACCGTGTACGGGATAGAAAAGTGGCAGGGATGGCAACTCAATGCCTGTGGAAGCAAGAGAGTCAGCGAGCTCCCGCAGCTTCATCCCGGAAACGGGGTAGCTGGTCCAGGGAAAGAGTATCCCCCCCCGGACATAGGCATTGGAAAGGGCGAGGACTTCGGGGCTAGCTGGACCGTATTCTTCTGCGGCAAGGGGATTGGCTATCAGAAAAAGGAAGCACAGCGCGAGAAGGGCGAACTGTACTCGGGAAGGCTGTCTATGAGAAGGCATGCAAGCTCCACCTTATATATTCACGACGCGCAACTATATCAGTCGCCAGATCCATATGGCCAGGAAGAAGTTGAGACCGAGGTCGAGGGCCAGGAAAAGACCAGATAGCATGACTTGGCGAAAGGCCCTCGTCGAAGTCCGCCCATGATGGTCTTTTTGGGAGGCGTCTGTGGGGAAGGGGCTAGGCAAGGCGAGAGCGTCGCGCTCGATCCGGGCAAGCAGGGCAAGTCGCCAGAAGCGGACATACAGAAAAAAGAAGGGCAGCCCCGGCGGAAGGAGGCAGAGGATGGGAGAGAATCCGACGAGAAAGGTGAGATAGCGGACCGAGGGGAAGGCAAAAGGCCAGATCAGCAGCAGCAAAATCGCCTGCAAACCGATGCCCACTCCCACAGAGGCCCTCGAAAGGGGGCTCCAGTACTCGTTTTCCTTGCGCCCGCCGGCGATGGCCCGCTCGAGGAGGCTTTGTTCGTCGCCGGTCCAGGAAAGCGCGATGAGGGGCTCCTTGGCTGTGCCGTAGATCACCGGCGTGCCCCCCTCGAAGCGGAGGAGCCCTCCGGCGTAGAGCTTTGTACCCTCGGGGACCATCCTGACGCGCTGCCAGGGCAGGCTCTCCACAAAGGAATTGCGGCCAAGGGCCCTCTGGCCACCGCCCTCATCAGCGAGGACGTGGAAGGGGGCCTTCCCGAGATCGACGACGGCGGTCGCCCCCTCGCCCCGGAGCCAGATCCGGCCTGAGCCCTCGATGCCCTCGATATCGCCTGTAAAGCGGACAGTCAAGGCTTCGCCCCCGCTGCTAGCTCCGCCAACCGAAACCAGCTCGTTGAGCTCTGCTGCTCCGCTGAGCGCGACGAGACGAGAACGGAAAATCCTCCAGCGCCTGTGCGTGTGGAAGGCGCCCAGGACGGGAACGAGGACATAGAACAGGATGGCGACCAGGATGGCCGTATACAAAGGAGCCAGCATCGCTTGCCCTCGGCTTTCGCGCGCGATAGGGTGACCCTACCATGATCGAACGAATTCTTGTAGGCGCGATCGGCAGCAACTGCTGGATAGTTCCTGCCGATCCCGACGAGGGCGAGGCTCAGACCCAGGATGGCGGAAAGGGTTCCACCTCTGTCGTCGTGGTCGACCCAGGCGGCGACGGGGAGCGCATCATCCGCTTTCTCGAGGACCGGCACTTCGAGCCTGTCCTGATTGCCCTGACCCACGGTCACCTCGACCACACTTCTGCGGTTCCAGAACTGGTGGCAGCAGCCCGTGCCAAGGGTCGGGAGCTTCCGATCGCGATACACAGCCGGGATGCATGCTGGCTTGGCCAGAAGGGGGAAGAAACCAACCGGGCACTCTTCGCAGCGATCGGGGCCTCTGAGTTCTTCAGCGCACTGTGGGCGCCCCTGCCCGAGGCGGACATCCTGGTCGAGGGGGGCCAGACCCTGCCTGGCGCAGGGTGGGTGGTTATCCATACGCCGGGTCACACAGCCGGTTCGATATGCCTGTACCACGCGGGACAGGGCTTCCTCATTTCAGGCGACACCCTTTTCAGGGACGGCGTCGGACGCACTGACGGCCCTGACTCCGACGGGGCGGCGCTCCGGCAGAGCATCGCAGGCAGGCTCTTCTCACTCCCGCCCGAGACCAGGGTCTTTCCTGGCCACGGAGGGCCCACGACCATAGGACGCGAGCGGGGTGACTGAAGGGACCCATCAGCATGCGATGACAATGGAGGCTTGGGAAGGGTAGTCTAGGACAATGGATACAAGGACCCTTGCCTTCGCAGTCGCCCTGGTCTCGGTAGCAGTCGCGGCGCTCATGGTGCTGCAAGCTGTTGCTGGGCGAAAACAGCTGCAGTTCATCTTTGCCGCTGCCTTTATTTGCGGCGCTTTGGGCTTTATCCTCCTCCCCTTCCAGGAAGACCTGGGCCCCCTCTTGGGCATCGTTGTTGCCAACATGCTAAGCCTGGCCTGGCTAGTCGGCCTCGTCTGGGGAGCCAGGACCTTCCTTGAAGCGAGCCCCGCCTGGACCTGGCGCCTCTGGATCCTCCTCGGGGCCTGGTTCATCCTCCTGGCAGTCCTGGCCTTAGGCCTCCCTGCCAACAACCTCAGGGCTATCTTCGCGTCGGTATTCACCGTCGCTGCCACTGCCGAACTCATATTTGCCTTCTGGCCGAGGAATCCGCGGGTCGCTGAGCCCTTCAGGAAGGGAAGCCTCGTCCTTGCCGCCACACTCATCGCCTGTCACGGCCTTCGCATAATCCTTTTCCTGGTGAGCTCCTCCCCGGAAGCAAAGCCCTTTGACAACAGCTTCGTGAACGCCTTCACATCAGCCTTTACCATCATCCAGGTCATCGCCTTCGCAGGCCTGGTGCTCATGCTCGACTACGCCTCGCTTAAGAGCGATCTCGGGAAATCAGAAGCGACGCTGGCGGACATGACCATGACTGACGGACTGACCGGCATCGGGAACCGCCACTTCCTCGAGGTCTCCCTTCCGGTGGAACTCGAGCGCGCCGCCCGCTACAGCCGGCCCCTCACGCTCGCCATCGTGGCCCTCGACCGTTTTACGGCCTCCCTCGAAGGCGCGGGCAGGGCAGCCGCAGGGCCGATCGTAAAAAAGCTCGCCGCCCTCGTGAAGGGACACATCAGGGAGTCGGACGGCCTCTTCCGCCGCGGGGAGGCCGAGTTCGTCGTCGTGGCTCCACAGACGACCCAGGGCGCCGGCCTCGTGCTGGGCGAGAAGCTCAGGCAGGCCATCGAGGCGGAGAACTTCCCCGGCGCAGGACCGATGACCGTTAGTATTGGTATCGTGGAATGGCAGGCCCAGGAGACGCCCTCACAGCTCTTCAAACGCCTCGAGCACACCATATACATGGCGCGCGAGGCCGGGGGGAGCTGCGTGGTCGGCTTCGAACACGAGTGGGTCCTGCCTCCAGCCTCGGTGGTCAGGCTCGAATGGAAGCCGGAATGGGCTTCGGGGGATCAGCGGATCGACGACAGCCACAGGGGCCTCATCGAGGCTGCGGGGACCTTCCTGGAACTCGCAGGCAGCTCCACCGACAAGGCGACCTTCATCGCACGCTTCGACGCCCTCCTCGAAAGGCTCTCGGCCGAGTTCGCGCTTGAGGAATCGATCCTCAAGGTAGCCGGCTGGATGGGGCTTGCAGAACACGCGCGACTCCACGAAGTGATCAGCCGCGACGCCCGGGCCATACGGGACGCTGCATCCAGGGTCGAAAGCAGCCCGGGTGCCCTGTTCAACTTCATCGTGGGCCGCCTCGTCGGAGGGCACTTCCTCGAGGCGGACTTCCACTACGGAGCCTGGCTCCGTGAGAGGGAAGGAGCCACGTCCGGATCCATGGCCGGCGCAGCGGCGGGCCCAGGGGGATCGGGATCGGCACCTGAAAGGGCCTTCCGGGAGCGGAAAAAGACCGAAGCTCCGTGAAGCGTCCAATTGTTAGCTTTCTTGCGCTGTGGCTGGGAATCCTGCTTGCCGGATGCACGCAGCCGACGGCGCAGCCCAGGGCCTGGCCCCTCACGCCACCGGGGGCCCTCGGTGGCGAGCGCGGCTGGGAGCGATCCAACACGGCCTTCTACCAGGTCTGGGTGAGCGCCTTCGGAAAGGGTGCGGGGCCCTCGCTCGCCACGGGCAACACCGGGGACCTTCCGGGAATCACGGCCGCCCTCAGGGCAGGTTATTTCACGGACCTCGGCATAAACGGCCTGTGGCTCTCGCCCATCTTCAAGGCGACCAGCCTCAACTCAGGCTCGGGCAACAAGCACGGCTATGATACCGAGGACTATGACTCCATCGCAGCGATCTACGGAAATCTCGGCGACCTCGCCGACCTCCTTGGCGAAGCCCACTCCCGCGGCATCAGGGTCATCTTCGATTTTGTCCCCAACCATACGAGCCGGAACCATCCCTGGTTTATCGACTCATCATCGTCTACAGGCGCAGCATACCGGTCCTGGTACCTCTGGCGCGATGCACGACCCTCGGGCTGGACAGGCTTCGACAGCTGGTCGGACTGGCAGGGAACTGGACCCTATTATTACGGAGTTTTCGGCTCGGGCATGCCTGACCTCAACTTCCGCGACCCAGGCGCGCGTGCGGCGATGAGGACGGTCGCCAGGGACTGGCTCGACTTCGGCTTTGACGGCCTCCGGATCGACGCGGTGAAGTACCTCTACGAAGGCGACAGCGATGCCGCGTGGAAGGACCTGGGCGAGACCCACGCATTTTTCGACGAGCTGCGCTCCGGTCTCCTCGATGCCTACCCGGAAGGGGGGTCCCGTGTAATGCTCGCCGAAAACTGGGACGGGGACCTGTCCAATGTGCTCTCCTATGTGAAGAACGGATCAGTGGCGGAATTCAACGTCCCCCTCGACTTCATCTGGCCCGATGTGCTGGGACGGGCCCTCAACTCCGACCCCCCAGCTGCCGCCGTAGCGCGCCTGGCCTCGCACATGGTCGATGACAGCATGGCAGTCTCGCGCGCGGGGGGGATCTTCGGAGTCTTCCAGTCCAACCACGACAACGCCGCCAGCCGCCCTGCGACCCTGTATGGAGGCGACGGAAAGCGCGTCTATCTCGCCGCAGCCCTGTCCATCCTCGGACAGGGAATGCCCATCGTCTACTATGGAAACGAGATAGGCATGGCTGGCCAGGTCGGCAACGACATCAACATGCGGCAGAGCTTCGACTGGGCGGAGGAGGCGAGGCAGGCTGCCGACAAGGACAGCCTCCTGGCCTGGCACCGCGCCCTCCTCAAGCTCCGCAGCAGCAACGCAGCCTGGAACCAGCCCTCCATCGCACAACTCGCCGTCGCAGAAGCCGGGATACTCGCCTTGAAGGTGAGCGGCAGCGCTGGGGCTTCGGTCGTCCTGGTCGCCAACCTGAACACCACGGCCGCGGATTGCGCCGTAGCGCTCGCAGCCGACTCGGCAAAGGGCATTCTGGGGTCGACGGAGGGCGACAGCCTTGCCGGGGCCACCCTCGCGGAAGGCAGCCTCGCGGAGGGCAGCCTCGCGGTGAAGGGCCTTCCGGCCTACGGGATACGGGCCTGGGCCATGAATGACCAATTGGTTCCTGTTGCCTTCGACCACGACCCAGTCAGGGCCGACTTCCAGTCCATCAGCCTCCCGGCCCTCTTCCTGCGTGGGAGCTTCAACGCCTGGGGGACCTCCGCGGCGATGACAAGGAACGGGAGCGTCTACAGCTTCACGCAGACCCTCGCTGGAGGAAGCCCCTACCAGTTCAAGTTCGGCAACGCGGACTGGAGCACTGCCCTCGGCGGAAACGAGGTCTTCTACGATTCCTCCCATGCCGCTCCCGGAACCCTCGGCAGCTCCAGTGATGGCTGGGAGGGGCTCAATCTGAGCTTCATGCCATCCGTCGCGGGGAGTTACACCTTTACGGTGGACCTGGCCTCGCAGACATGGTGGATTACATCTAATTAGCGCTGCTTGCCCTTGGCGAGCTTTTCCTCGAAGCGTTCGAGTTCCTTGCCCCTGAGGCCGCTGACAGGGGGCGCGCCAGCTCCTTCGAGCCGCCGCCTGAGCTCAGCCATCTCCGCAACGGAAAAGCGCGTGCCGCCAAGGAGGTGGCTTTCGAAGCTCGCGGTTGCGGCGGGGGCCACGAGGCGGGCGAGGCCGAGAAGGACCTCGGCGTAGCGGCGGATCTCGAGCTGGGCGTGGGGGTCGAGCCTGAGGGCGAGAAAACGGAACAAGTTATGAAGATCGATCTGCCAGTACCACTCGGTGTAGAGGGAGAGCGGAAGGTTGATGCGGGCAATCTCGCGGGCGAGGCCACTTTCAACCAATACTGAATAGTCGTGGTATGACGACCGCTGGCCGGCCTCGAAACGGGCGAGGGTGGCAGCAGCCTCCTCGGAACCCAGGGCTTCGTCCTTCCGGCCCTGCTTGTTGTCGGAGCTCTGGGCTGCGAGGTCGGCTGGCGCAGGGCGGTAGAATTCGTCCTTCATGACCGAGTAGCGGCCCGAGATCTCGTTGAGCCGCGCGGTGCGGTGGCGCACCCACTGCCGCGCCACGAAGATCGGCAGCTTTACATGGAAGGTCAGGACTACCTGCTCGAAGGGCGAGGTATGCTCGTTGCGGAGGAGGTAGTCGATGAGGCCCGCATCCTCGCGGTAGCTCTTCGTGCCCTCGCCATAGGACACGCGGGCTGCCTGCACGATGCGTTCGTCGCCGCCGAGGTAATCCACGAGCCGCACGAAGCCGTGGTCGAGCACGGGGTATTCCCTGTCGAGGATCTCTTCCGCTGCCTCTACCACACAATGCGCCATCGATTCCTCCCCTGAACAAACCTGGCCAAGCCGAAGCTTGCCTTGAAGTGCTATATTCGCCGAACGATGAGAGACATGCAACATGCGCGGTGAAAGCGCAGCCCTGGCTACAGCCCTCCTGTGGACAATAACCGCGATAACCTTCGAATATGCAGGCAAGCGCATCGGGGCGAAGGCGCTCAACTTCCTCCGCCTTGTGATGGGCTCGCTCTTTCTCGGAATCTACGGCCTCGTAGTGCACGGGAGCTTTGCGCCCTTCGATGCCCCGCTGGAGACCTGGCTCTGGCTCGGCGCCTCGGGTCTTGTCGGGCTGGTCATCGGCGACCTCCTCCTCTTCCAGGCCTTTATCGACTTTGGCGCACGCCTGTCCATGCTGGTCTACGCCCTGTCCCCGGCCTTTGCGGCCATCCTGGGCTGGCTCATCCTCGGCGAAACCCTGGGAACCCTGGCCCTCGTCGGCATGGCCCTCACCCTGGCAGGTATCGCCCTCGCCATCCTCGGCCGCCCCGGAGCAAAGCCGGAAGCCGCTACCCAGGCCGCCCACGCTGGCGCTAAAGCCGCGGGCGCTGCGGCCGCCAGCGCCGAGGCCCATGCCGCCACCGCTGCCCGTCGCCTGCGCGGAATTCTGGTTGCTCTCCTGGCGACCCTCTGCCAGGCGGGGGGCCTCATCCTCTCCAAGATCGGCGCGCCGAGCCTCGACGCCTTTTCGGGAACCCAGGTCCGTGTCATCGTGGGAGTCCTGGGCTTTGGGATTGTCCTGGTCGCTACAGGGAGCTGGAGGGGCGTGCTCGGCTCTCTCCGCGACGGCAAGGCGACAGCGAGCCTCGTTGCCGGTTCCTTTTTCGGCCCCTTCCTCGGGGTTTCACTCAGCCTGGCGGCTGTCCAGGGCACCCAGGCTGGCATCGCGGCCTCCATCATGTCCCTCGTGCCGATCATGATCATCCTGCCCTCGGTCGCCATCTTCAAGGAAAAGGTCGCCTTCCTCGAAGTGCTCGGCGCCCTCATCGCCGTCGGCGGCACTGCCCTGCTATTCATAAAGTAGGTAGTTCCTCGAAGCTTGTTGGTAGTTCCTCGAAGCTTGTTGGCTGTCGCATTGACCGCATCCCCAGCTATGGGCAACTTATAGTCGGAGGCTCCCATGTTCGAACTCAGGAAAGACGTGGTCGATGACATTATCTTCGCGATGGAGGATCAGGACGGGGCATGGCGCGTCAACCTAGAGACCGGTGATCTGATCGCGCGGGAGGCTGCCTGCGGCGACCTCGATCCCCTCGCCCTGCCCCAACCCGACTCGGTCGACATCCCGGAGTGGCATCCCCGCGACGGCTTCAGGCTCATGGAGTCCTTTACATCCGAGCTTCGGGAGCCGAGCGCCAAAAAGGCCCTTCACGCCATACTGTCGCAGGGCCGAGGGGTTTTCCGTGGTTTCAAGGAATGCCTGGCGGCCTACCCCGCCATCGAAAAGTCCTTTCGCGAGCGTAAATTACGCATCATGAGCCAGGCGATCCGCGAGTGGTACGACGAGGTCCGGGTAGCCGGGGGCCTTGAGCGCCTCGGTGAAACTCCCGAGGAAGTAGGCGACCTCGTCGAATCCGACTTAGGCTTTGCCACAGGCCTGCCCTCGATTGCCCGCGACTTCTTTGCCCCCCTCATCGAAGCCCTCGGCGCCGAGATCGAGGAGGAGGTCCCGCTCGCCCTTGCAGCCCGGGGCCTCCACCAACTCCGGCTTGAACTCGACCGCGAGGATTGGATCGGCCTCTGGGTCGAGGACGGTGAGGGTGGAGCGATAGCTGGAGCAGCCGGCCGCCTCGAAGGCCCCCCCGAGGCCCGGATGGCCCGCATCTTCTTTGTCAGCGTCCTTTCGGACTTCCGCCGCATGGGCATCGCCCGCAGCCTGGTGGACCGCCTCGCCGGTGAACTCGCTTCCGACGAGTCAGCATCTGACTACAACCTGCCCATCCTCGTGGACCTTGCCCTCCCGGCCCCAGGACTCGAGAAGGGCCTCTTCAGTTCGGGCTTTGAGAATTTCGGCGCGCGGGCCTGGCGGAGGGGGAGCTGAGGAGGGCAGGCGCCTCCATCCCGAAGCGGCTGAGGTCCACCACCCCATCTCTGTCCACCTCGACGCCCTCGCTCTCAAGAAGAGCCTTCTGGAGTTCGAAGCCCGCCCCCTCGGGCAAGGCGATGCTCCCGTCCTTCCTGAGGACCCGGTGCCAGGGGAGCGCCTCGGCCCTCGCGCTCGAGTGGAGCGTCCGCACAACCTGGCGGGCACCGTTGACGAGGCCGGCAGCCCCGGCTACCGCCCCGTAGGTGGACACTCGGCCAGGGGGGATGGCGCGGAGGGCGGCTTTGATGCGTTCAGTACTTTCAGATGGCATGGAGACAATAGTGGACCATGAACTCGGGGTCGGCAAGCGCGAAGGGGGGGGGCGGAGCCTAGTGCCCCGCCACAGGGCCTGGCCCGAAGGGCCGGCGCCAGCCTCAGAACCCATAGAAGCGGCCAGACCGGGGCGCAAGCTCTCCTCGCCCACCTTTACATTTCCTCGATTTTTGTAAATCATAGGGTCTGACCCCGTCCCAAGGAGCCACACATGAAAACCTGTTTCCTGTTTCCCGGCCAGGGCGCCCAGTACGCCGGCATGGGCAAGGATTTTTACGAAACGAGCAAGGCTGTGCGGGCGCTCTTTGAGCTGGCCTCCGATTCGGCGAAGATGGACCTCAAAAAGCTGGTCTTCGAGGGAAGCGAGGAAGATCTCAAGCAGACGCAGAACACCCAGATAGCGATGGCAGTCGTCGAGGCTGCCGCAGCCCTCTCCTCCCGTGAGCACGCGGTCATTCCCCTTGCCTGCGCGGGATTTTCGGTCGGCGAATGGCCGGCCCTCGCCGAGGCTGGGGTCCTTACACACGCTGACATGTTCCGTCTCGTGGCCGAGCGCGGCCGCCTCATGGAAGAGGCGGGCAAGCGTTCGGGCGGCTCCACGATGAGTGCCATCCTCAACCTCGCCCCGGATGCCATCGAGGCAGCCATCAAGGAAGCGGGGCTCGCGAATGTGTGGGTGGCCAACTACAACAGCCCCAGCCAGAGCGTGATATCCGGCACCGAGGCCGATGTCGCCGCAGCGGAAATAGCCTGCAAGGCAGCTGGCGCCAAGCGTGCCATCCGCCTCAAGGTTTCCGGCGCCTTCCATTCCCCCATCATGGCCTACGCCTACGAGGGCTTTAAGGAATTGCTCATAGATGTGAAGTTCTCCGACCCGAAGCTCGAGGTCTTCTCGAATGTAACAGGCAAGAAGATATCCAGCGGAGCCGAGGCAAAGCGCCTGGCCGCAGAGCAGATCATCAGCCCCGTCCGCTGGATCGACGAGGAAAAATCCATAGCTGCTGCTGGTTACGACCAGTGCTTTGAAATCGGTCCCGGCAAGGTCTTGACTGGCCTCTGGGATGCGATCAACCCCGACATAGCCTGCGCTCCCCTGGGTACCCTCGCCCTGGTCGCCGGCATCTCCCTCTGAGGTCACCCGTGCAAAAACTGCTTGCCGAAAAAACCTGCGTCGTCACGGGTGGTTCCCGTGGGATTGGCCTGGCCATCGTCAGAGCCTTCGCCTCCGAGGGCGGGAAGGTCTTTTATCTTTCGAGGAGCCCGGCAGAGGATCAGGCAGCCCTGGCTGCGGCAGCCGCGGAGGGTGGAGGCTCTGCAACCTGGATTTCCTGCGATGTCGGCAGCGAAGCCTCGGTGGAGGCGGCGCTGGCCGCAGTCATCGCTGCAGGCGGCACTCCCGAGGTCCTCGTGAACAACGCGGGCATCACCCGCGATGGACTCATTTTCCGCATGAAGCTCGAGGACTGGGAGGCTGTCATGGCCACCAACCTCACGAGCGCCTTCCTCGTCTGCCGGAGCGCTGCCCGTCACATGATCAAGGCCCGCCGGGGCTCCATCATCAACATCACGAGTATCGTGGGCATCACGGGAAATGGGGGCCAAGCCAACTATTCGGCCTCCAAGGCAGGCCTCATCGGCTTCACAAAGAGCCTCGCCCGCGAGGTCGCAAGCCGCAATGTGCGCGTGAACGCCCTCGCTCCCGGCTTCATCGACACCTCCATGACAGAGAAGCTCGGAGCCGACGCCAAGCAGGCTCTGATCGGCACCATTCCCCTCGGACGCACCGGAAATCCAGAGGATGTCGCAAAAGCAGCGCTTTTCCTGGCCTCAGACCTCGCTTCTTATGTCACAGGGGAGGTTCTGAAGGTTGATGGAGGGATGGCGATGTGATTCAATGCTCGGGTGACTGAAAACCCGAACATCCTTCTCGCCGGATCGCCTTCGACCCTCGGGGCGACGCCGACCGCAGGCGGAGTCAACTTCGCCATCTTCTCGCGCAACGCCGAAGCCCTCGTGCTCTCGGTCTACGCGCGGGCGGAAGACGCCAAGCCCATCCTCGAGTTCCGCCTCGACCCCCACCACAACCGCACCGGTGACATCTGGCACGTCTTTGTGGCGGGCCTCGGACCCGGCGCCTTCTACCTCTGGCACGCCGAGGGACCCTACATCCCGACGCGGGGCCTCCGCTTCAACCGGCACCGCGGCCTCGTCGATCCCTACGCAAAGGCGCTCTCCACCCTTCCCGGCTGGCATTTTTCAGCCGCCCGAGCCTATGACCCCGACTCACCGGACGGGGACCTCTCCCACTCCGACCGCGACAACACGGGCCTTATGCCCAAGTGCGTCGTCGTCGCCGACAGCTTCGACTGGCAGGGTGACCGCCCCTTGAACTACCCGCTGCGGCACTGCGTGATCTACGAGGCCCACGTAAAGGGCCTTTCCCGCCATGAAAGCGCAAAGGCGAAATTCCCGGGCACCTACAAGGGAGTGGTGGAGATGATTCCCCACCTCAAGTCCCTCGGGATCACGAGCGTGGAGTTCCTCCCGGTGATGGAGTTCGACGAGAACGAGGTCCTCCGGAAAAATCCCCGCACAGGCGAGCGCCTCCGCAATTACTGGGGCTACTCGACCATCGCCTTCTTCGCGCCCAAGGCAAGTTATGCGGCCTCACAGGAGCCTGGCGGCCAGGTGGAAGAATTCAAGTTCATGGTCCGCGAGCTCCACCGCGCGGGCCTCGAGGTCATCCTCGACATCGTGTTCAACCACACTGCCGAGGGCAACGAGTACGGCCCTACCCTCTCTTTCCGGGGCCTCGACAATCCCATCTATTACCTCCTGGACGAGAACCACCGCTTCTACCGCAACTTCTCAGGCTGTGGAAATACGCTCAATTGCAATCATCCGGTCGTACGCTCCCTCATCCGCGACGCCCTGCACTACTGGGTCTGCGAGATGCACATCGACGGCTTCCGCTTCGACCTGGGCTCCATACTGGGCCGTGACCAGAATGGCAAGATGCTGGAAAATCCCCCCGTCCTCGAGGAGATCGCCGAGGATCCCATCCTCCGGCACACGAAGATCATCGCGGAGGCCTGGGACGCGGGAGGGGCCTACCAGGTGGGCTGGTTCCCCGGCGGCCGCTGGGCCGAATGGAACGACCGCTTCCGTGACGACGTGCGCCGCTTCTGGCGGGGCGACGACCGCGCGGTGCAGGGCTTTGCCACCCGGGTCACCGGCTCGAGCGACCTCTACCTGCGCGACGGGCGGAAGCCCTTCCACTCCATCAACTACCTCACGAGCCACGACGGCTTCACCTTGCGCGACCTCGTTACCTACAATGCGAAACACAACGACGACAACGGCGAGGGCAACCGGGACGGCGGCGACGGCAACTGGAGCTACAATTACGGAGCCGAGGGTGAGCTGCCTATCGGGCAGCCGCGGCCCGTCGCATCCTGCGACGACGCGGAGGTAACCGTCATACGCGAGCGCCAGGCCAGGAACATCCTTGCTACCTTGCTGCTTTCGATCGGCACTCCCATGCTCCTGGGCGGCGACGAGTTCCTCCGTACGCAAAAGGGCAACAACAATGCCTACTGCCAGGACAATGATATTAGTTGGTTTGATTATTCCCTCGTGAAGGACTACGCGGGACACTTCCGCTTTGCCCGCGAGCTGGTGGCGTTCAGGCTCAGGCACCCGGCCTTCAGGCGACCGGAGTTCTTTACCGGCCGGGACGCGGACTACAACGCCATCCCCGACATCGTGTGGTACGACGACGAGGGCCTGAGCCCCGACTGGGCCCGTGTGGAGCACATGATAGCCTGGCGCATGGACGGCTCCCGGGCGGACATCATCTCGGACAGGGACGACAACGACTTTCTGGCCATCTGCAACGCCTGGCCCGAAGCCCGCGACTGGACCATCCACGCGGCTCCCCGGGGCAAGATCTGGACCCGCGTCATCGATACAGCCCTGCCGAGCCCCCACGATATTGTCGCCCAAGGCCTGGAAGAAGCCATCTCCCCCCAGACTGCATATCGAATGGCCGGTCGGAGCTTTGTCCTCCTCATGTCCAAGACCCTTTAGCCGGCCGGACCTGCTTGCCTCCGACTCTGGCTCTGGCTACCTTAGTCTTCATGGATTGCACGGAACGAGCAAAGGCCCAGCGTGCCTTCAGGGAAGGCCTGAGGGACCTTGTCGCCCACAGGGCGGACAGGGCGGTTCCACGTCTCCGCGCCGCAGTCGAAGCGACCGACCCCGACCGGAAGGGCCTCTTGTCCCTCCGCCTGTACTGGCTGTCAGTCGCACTCCTGCGCCTCGACCGCGTTGATCTGGCGATAGCCAGCCTCGCCTCAGCCCAAAAACTACGACCAAGGAGCCATGCCCGCGACGCCTGGGAGGCTCGAAGCAATTGTTATGGAATGCGCCGCCGGGAGAGTCCCGAACTGGACGACTTCCACGCCTTTCACTCGATCCAGATCACCCGCTACCTCGGTACCCGGCCCTCCCGGCGCTTTGCCTCTGCCGCCGAATCGGAGCTCGTCATGAGGCTCGTAGCCACAGCCTGGCTCGGCCTCAGAAAGAGCGGGCAGCTCGAAGGCTCCTCAGTCGAAAGGCGCCTTGCTCTCTTCTCGGGCTGCTCCATCGATTTTCCTCGCCCGGCTGCCCGGCAGCCCTCAGCCTGCGGCGAAGGGATAGTTGCTGTTGACTTCAAGCGTGGGCGCATACTTCGAGCCTCAGACCGCTGCAGCTGCGGCTCGGGCCTTTCCTGGTGCCGCTGCTGCGGTAGGACAAAGAGCCCGCGGGAGCTATAAAGGCCTCCCGCGGGAGCTATAAAGGCCTCCCGGGGGAGCTATAAAGGCATCCCGGGGGAGCTGTAGCGCCGCCCAGTGGGCGACAGCCTGTCTACCTCTCAAGCCTTCTATAGACAATCCGATGGGGCCTATCGGCATCGGTACCGAGTTTTTCGTGCCTCCAGGCGGCGTATTCTGACCAATTGCCATCATACCAGACAGCCTCGGAGTTGCCCTCGAAGGCCAGGATGTGGGTACACACACGGTCGAGGAACCAGCGGTCGTGGCTCACCACCAGGGCGACACCGGCGAAATCGTCGAGGGCCTCTTCGAGGGCGCGCATCGTATTTACGTCGAGGTCGTTGGTCGGTTCGTCGAGCAAGAGCACATTCGCGCAGTCCTGCACCATCATGGCCAAGTTGAGCCGGTTGCGTTCGCCGCCGGACAGGATGCCGACCTTCTTGGACTGGTCGGTGCCCGAGAAATTAAACCAGCTGCAGAAGGCCCTGCTGTTCACCTCGCGCTTTCCCAGCTTGATGATATCGAGGCCGCCGGAAAGCTGCTCCCAGACCGACTTGTCAGCGTCGAGGATCGAGCGGCTCTGGTCCGCGTAGGCGAGCTTGACGGTGTCACCCAACTTGATGGTTCCTGCATCGGGCTTTTCCTGGCCGGTGATCATCCGCAACAGCGTGGTCTTTCCCGCGCCGTTTGGACCAATTAGTCCCACTATGGCGCCCGGCGGCACGGCAAAGCTCAGGCCCTCGTAGAGGAGTTGCCCGTCATAGCCCTTGGCCACACCGACAGCCTCGATCACCACACTTCCGAGGCGCGGACCGACCGGCAGCACGATGCGCGAATCCTTGACCTTTTCGCGGCCGTCTTCGTTGACCAGGCGCTCGTAGCGGTCGATGCGTGCCTTGCTCTTCGCGTGCCTGCCCTTGGGCGACATGCCGATCCACTCCAGCTCGCGGGCCAGGGTCTTGGCGCGGTCGGACTCGCCCTTTTCTTCCATTTCCAGTTGTTTCTTTTTCTGATCCAACCAACTGGAATAATTGCCCTTCCAGGGAATGCCCTCACCCCGGTCGAGTTCGAGGATCCAGCCGGCGATGTTGTCGAGGAAATAGCGGTCGTGCGTCACTGCGATGACCGTGCCCTCGTACTCCCGCAGGTGCCGCTCGAGCCAGGCCACGGTCTCGGCATCAAGATGGTTGGTCGGCTCGTCGAGGAGGAGGATGTCGGGCTTGCGCAGGAGGAGCCTGCAGAGGGCTACTCGGCGTCGCTCGCCTCCCGACAGCACATCGACGACCTTGTCCGCGGGCGGGCAGCGCAGGGCGTCCATCGCCAATTCAAGGCGCGCATCGAGGTTCCAGCCATCGTTTCCGTCCAGCTTTTCCTGGAGCTTGGCCTGCTTGGCCGCGAGCTTGTCAAAGTCCGCGTCGGGGTCTCCATAGGCCTCACCGATCGCCTCGAACTCGGTCAGCATGTCCACGATCTCCTGGACACCCTCGCTCACGATCTCCTTGACAGTCTTGCCGGCCGCGAGCTCGGGCTCCTGTTCAAGGAAGCCTATCGTGTAGCCCTTCTCGAGCTGGGTTTCGCCGAGGATCTCCGTGTCCCGCCCCGAAAGGATGCGGAGGAGGCTCGACTTGCCCGAGCCGTTGAGGCCGATCACGCCGATCTTGGCGC
Organism: uncultured Spirochaetota bacterium; assembly: GCA_903821875.1. Lineage (GTDB taxonomy): Bacteria > Spirochaetota > Spirochaetia > Treponematales > Rectinemataceae > CAIJMU01. The sequence continues at coordinate 80,564 of CAIJMU010000016.1, read as the reverse complement.
CGTAGTAATAGGAAATCCGGATGTCCTTGAGCACGACCTTGGTCCCGTGCCGCTTGGTCACCCTGTCCATCGTGTAGATGATCTTCTTGTCGTCGTAGGTAGTTGCCATGGGGGGAGGATAGCAAGAATCCGGGGACTTGCGCCACAGGAGCTGGCGCCAAGGAAAGACCGAAGCGTGAGCTTCGGGACGTCATGGATGACGAGGGCCGGCGGCTCGGCAGCCCTCGGGCTTGACTGGTCAGACTGGTCAGAGTAATTATTGTCTGGAGGTATACCATGGCAGATTCCGATACCTGGCAGCTGCAGGAAGCCAAGGCCCGCTTCAGTGAGCTCGTACAGAAGACCATCGACGAAGGCCCTCAGGTTATCACCCGAAGGGGTAAGGCCTCCGTGGTAATGGTTTCGGACGAGGAATACGCCCGGCTCACGAGGAGAGGGACCGATCTCGTTTCCTTCCTGCGTTCCGCTCCTCGAGTCGAGCTTGCGATAGAGCGCTCGAAGGAGGGAGGGAGGGCGATAGCACTGTGAAGGTCGTACTGGATACCTGCATCATTTCTGAGCTGGTCCGTCCTCGGCCTCATTCCGCAGTCCTTGCCTGGCTGGCAGCGCAGGACGAATCCGAGCTCTTCCTGTGCTCGCTGACCTTGGGAGAACTCGGAAAGGGAATCGAAAAACTCAAGCAGGGGGCAAAGCGCAGCAGTCTGGAGAACTGGCTCCTGGAGCTCCAACGTCGCTTTGGCTCGAGGGTGCTTCCTATCGATGCCGGGGTGGCGCTTCTCTGGGGACATCTGGATGCCCTGCTGGCATCCAGAGGCCGGACCCTTCCTGTGGTCGATGGCCTGAAGGCCGCAAGCGCGATCGGACATGGCGCCGTCCTGGCGACCAGAAACGTCAAAGACTTCGTTGAGACGGGGGTCGAACTCTTCAATCCCTGGGATCTTGGAAAGAGCTGAATCGAGGCGTTTGGGACGAGGGCAACCGAGGCCTCGATCTCTTGTTTTGTCGCCCTCGGCAGCCCCGCGCAGAACCATCATGCGGAGTGAATCCATTTGACAGCCTTCCCAGCGCCGGAGCAAAGTAGCTTCATGCGAGGAAGCACGCAGCAAGAAAATCAAGACTCTCCACCCCGTGCCCTGGGCATCGATATCGGTGGCACAAAGTGCGCTGTCACGCTTGGCTGCCTGCTCGATGGCGGAAGCTCGAATGAACGGCTGGACATCGAGTGGAAGGCCTCACTTACGACGGCAGATTTCACGGGTCCGACTGCCTGTCTCGAGGGCCTCGCTGGCCTCATAGACCGGGCCTTGGAAGACAAAGGGCTTTCGATCCAGGCCATAGGATCGATAGGCATCAGCTGCGGCGGCCCCCTCGATTGCAAAAAGGGTCTCATTCTTTCGCCTCCCAACCTTCCCGGCTGGGACGAGGTGCCGGTAAGTGGCTTTTTCAAGGAACGCTTCGGCATCGAAGCCCTGCTGCAAAATGATGCCAATGCCTGTGCTTTGGCGGAGTGGCGCTACGGCGCGGGCAGGGGACTCTCAGACCTCGTGTTCCTCACCTTCGGAACGGGCCTTGGAGCCGGAATAATCGCAGGCGGACACCTCATCGAGGGCAGGTCCTCCATGGCGGGGGAGGTCGGGCACATCAGGCTCGCCGATTTCGGCCCCGTCGGCTACGGAAAGTCCGGCTCTTTCGAGGGCTTCTGCTCGGGTGGAGGGATCGCCCAACTCGCCAGAAGCCTTGCCCTCGAGGGCATCCAGGCCGGCAGGCCATGGGTATTTTGTCCCAGTACCGATAACCTTGCCGGGATCGACGCAAAATCGGTCGCAGTGGCAGCCAGGGCCGGCGACGAGGGCGCGAAATCGGTGTTCGCCGTTTCGGGACGCTTTCTCGGAAAGGGGCTTTCGGTCCTGGTAGACATCCTCAACCCCGAGGCAATAATAATTGGTGGCATCTTCATGCGCTGCGCCGACCTCCTATTCCCATCCATGGAAAAGGCCATGTCCGCCGAGTGCCTCGGCCTGAGCCGGAAGGCCTGCGTCGTCCTTTCCGCCGGGCTCGGTGAGGAGGTCGGCGACTACGCTGCCCTGGCAGTCGCCTTTGACCACACAGGAAAGGAACTATGATGAATACTCGAAGCGCTGACATCCTGGCCGACCTCATGGTCCGGAGGCCCGAACTCAAGGCCTGCGAGCGCGACATCCTCGCAGCCTGCACTGTCCTGCGCGACTGTTTCGCCGCCGGAGGCAAGCTCTTCACCTGCGGGAACGGCGGAAGCGCTGCCGATGCCGAGCACATCGTGGGAGAGCTGATGAAGGGCTTCAGGTTGCCCAGGCCCCTCGCCGAGAATAAGGTCATGGCCCTCGCCGGGATCCTGGGCGGCCAGGCCCTGGACTTCGCAAAGGGACTCCAGGCTGCACTGCCAGCCATCTCGCTCAACGGCCACCCGAGCCTGGCGACCGCCTTTGCCAACGACCTGTCCGCCGACATGGTCTTTGCCCAGCTCCTCTGTGGCTGGGGCAAGCCAGGTGACAGCCTCCTCGCGATCAGCACTTCCGGCAATGCCCAGAATGTCTTCAACGCAAGCATCGCGGCCAAGGCCTTCGGCATCACGGTGATCGGCCTGACCGGCCGCGAAGGAGGGAAGTTAGGCGAGCTTTCCGATACCTGCATCAGGGCCCCCGCCGACGAGACCTTCCTCGTGCAGGAACTCCACCTGCCGATCTACCATGCGCTTTGCGCGATGCTCGAAAATGAGTTTTTCGGCCATGATTGATCGTAGCTATGCCTTTTCTGGCATCTCGACACAAGGAGTCAAGCCATGACAGTCCTCGCGATCTGTTGCCACCCCGACGACATGGAGATGATGATGGGAGGCACGCTACTCCTCCTCAAGCAGGCAGGTTGCGCGATCCACACCATCAACATCGCCAATGGTTGTGTCGGAAGCGCCGAGCATAGGCCACAGGAGATCGCCGCGATACGCTGGGCAGAAGCCCAGGCGTCGGCGGCGCGGAACGGTTTCATCATCCATGAAAGCCTCGTGGACGACCTGGGCGTCTTCTACGAGCAGACTCTCATCAAGCGTGTCACGGCCCTCGTGCGCAAGGTCAAACCCGACCTTGTGTTCACCCAGTCCCTTGAGGACTACATGGAAGACCACATGAACACTGCGCGGGTCGCAGTCACCGCCACCTTTTCGCGGGGCATCGAAAGCTATCGTTCTATCCCTGATGAATCGGCCATCTTCGAAGACGCCATGCTCTATCACGCGACACCCCACACCCTCACCGACATGATGCGGAGACCCATCGTCCCCGAAATCTTCGTGGATATAGGCAGTGTCCTCGAAGAGAAGACCAGGATGCTCGCCTGCCACGAAAGCCAGAAAGCCTGGCTGGATACAACACAGGGCTTCGACTCCTACCTCGCAACCATGAGGGATATCGCCGAGCGCGTAGGGACGATGTCGGGAAGCTTTCGCTGGGCGGAGGGATGGCGCAGGCATTCGCACGTGGGCTTCACCAGGCAGGACTGCAACCCTCTGGCCGAACTCCTCGGTGGAAGCTGCATGACCCTTCCCCTGGCCTAGCGGAATAGCTCCGATGGAAACACTTTCGAATGTCGTAGCCTTTATCTTCAGCTTCAAGGCCTACGTCATGCTGCCTGGCATCATCCTCGCCCTCGGCCTCATCATCAGGATGAAGCCAGGCCAGGCTGCGCTTTCAGCCCTGCGTCTTGGTGTGGGCTTCGCCGGCATCTTTATCGTCTTCGACTTTTTCGTAAAGCAGATCGCCCCAGCGGTAACCTCGATGGTCGTAACCCGAGGGCTCGACTTTCCTGTGCTGGATGTGGGCTGGCCTCCCCTCGCTGCGATAACCTGGGCATCGCCCATTGCCCCCCTCACCATCGTCCTCGTGCTCGTCCTCAATATTGCGATGCTTTCTTTAAACATAACTAAAACGATCAATATCGATATCTGGAATTACTGGCACTTCGCCCTCGTGGGAGCCTTGGTACAGAGCGTTTCCGGAAGCATCGCCCTTGGCCTCTTCGTCACGGTTCTCATAGCCTTCTACTCAATCCTTGTCGCAGACTGGACTGCCCCCGGGGTGGAGAGGGAGTGTGGGCTCAAGGGCATTTCCATCACGACCCTCTCGGTCAACGGCATCCTTCCCTACGCGGTAGCGGCAGACAGGTTTTTTGACCTCGTCCCGGGCCTGCGAAAGATATCCCTCTCCCCCAAGGGCGCGGCGCAGCGTTTCGGCATCCTCATGGACCCCCTCGTCATCGGAGCCAGCATCGGCATCCTTTTCGGGATCCTGGCCGCCTACGACATCAAGCGCGTGCTCGAGCTGGCCATCAACATAGCTGCCGTCATGTTCATACTCCCACACTGTGGAGGTCTCATCGGCAGGGCCATGGAACCGGTATCGCTGCAATTGAAGGCCTTGATCCAAAAACGCTTTCCCGACAAGAAGGTCCTGTACATCGGCATGGACTCCGGTATCCTGATGCAGAACAGTGCTGTAATAGTAACCGGGCTCATCCTCATGCCGATCAGCATCGCCATCGCCTTCATCCTGCCGGGCAACAAGGTCCTCCCCCTCGGCGACCTGGCGAACCTCATCTCGGTGATGTCGGTCATAGTGCTCGTCACCCGGAGCAACGTGTTCCGCGCTGTCATCATAGGCATCCCGGTGGTCATCTCCTTCCTTCTCATCGCCACGCATTTTGCGCCCATGTACACGAGGCTCTCGGCCCAGGCAGGCATGGTGGGCACGGCAAGTTACGCGGGACAGATCACGGCCTTTGCCGATGGAGGCAACCCCCTTCGCTTCTGGTTCTTCTACCTCTTCCAGGGCAATCCGCTCGCCCTCCTGGGAGTTCCGGTCGTCCTGGCACTCATGTATTTCGCGTGGAAACGCAACAAGAAGGAGCTATTGGAATGAACATCCTCGCAATCGGCGCACATCCCGACGATGTGGAATTCTACTGTGCGGGAACCCTGCTCAAGTATGCCCGTGCCGGCCACAAGGTCTTCATAACGCTCACGACAAGCGGCAACATCGGTTCCAACGTGATCGTGGGACGGGAGGAGATAGCGCGCATCCGCGAACAAGAGCAGCTCGAATCCGCCAAGCTCTACAACAACGCCGCTGTCCGCTTCCTCCGCAACGACGACGAGGGACTCCTCGATAGCCCCAAGCTTCGAAGCGACCTCATCGATGCGATCCGCTGGGCCTCACCCGACGTGATCCTCACCCACTTTCCCGGCGACATGAGCACAGACCACAATGTGACGGGAACCGTGGTGGGCCGCGTCATGCTGAGCCTTCCGGGCAAGAACGTGCCCGCCACAGAAGCCCCCATGACCACAGCTCCCGCCCTTTTCTACTGGGATACTGCGGCCGGGCTCCACTTTGAACCCGAGGCCTACGTGGACGTCTCGGATACGATGGAAGACAAGCTCAGGGGCCTCGGTATGCACAAGAGCCAGTTCGCCTGGCTTTCTACCTTCCAGGACGTGAGCCTCACTGAGCACAGCCGCATCCTGGGCTCTTTCAGGGGCCTCGCCGTCGGGCGGAAATACGCGGAGGGTTTCCGCGCCTATCGCATCCATGGCTACATGCCCGACTGGAAGCTCCTTCCCTAGGATCGTCATAATGCTGACGAAACTGGGACTCATCGCATTGCTCGAGGCTTCCGGACTTGCCTTCGACCTCGTCGAATCCGGGTCCCGCTGGATGCTTGTCGCGCCTGGCCTCGGGGCGCGCATCATGGGAGCTGGCATCGACGAGGAAAACGCCTTCTGGGTTTCGCCCGAGCTGTCGCAAGGCCCTTGGGATAAGGGCGGCAATGCCGGCGGAATGAGGACCTGGCTTGCCCCTGAATCCGGCCCTGGGGCTTTCTTCTTTTCCTCCGACGGCCTGGATTGGGGGGTGCCCCCCGACCTCGATCCGGGTAACTATGAGGCTATTTCAGCCCTCACTGGGTGGCGGAACTACTGCACGGTGCTTAAAGCCTCAGCGGCCGACGGAGCGAGGTTCCCCATTTCCATTACCCGCAGCATGAGACTGTCGGAAAAGGTCCCGGCTCATCCCGCAACGCTGGTCTTCGATTTCAGGCACGAGGTCAGGAACCTGGGCACTTCGACCGTCGACCAGCGCATTGGCCTCTGGTCGATTCTCCAGCTTCCCTGTGCAGAAGTGGGCACGGTATTTTTCGCTCTTACCTCGATGCACGCAGAAGGCGACTCCTGCCTCAGGCCCTACTTTGTAGCCTTGCCGCCTGGAGTCTCAGGCCTGAGCGGAAAATGGGCCTGGCTCAGGGTCCGCGGAGGCTCGAGATACAAGGTCGGCCTGGGGGCAAAGGACTCAAATGGGACGGTCCTCCACATCCGCAGGTCAAGCATAACAGGAAGCGATCGCAATTCGTATCTTCTCGTGGCGATGCGCTTTGCCGTGGATCCCGCTGGCGTCTATCTCGACAAGCCCAGCCACATGGGTACGGAAGCGCTCATGAATGGAGATGCTGCCCAGGCCTACAGCGATCCGGGAAAGGGAGATCGCGCTTTCTGTGAGATAGAAGCCCACTCGGGGGCTGCCTGCCTTGGACCAGGAGAATCCGACATCAGCGAAATCGAAGTGACCGTCGCCCGTCTCAAAAGAAATGAATTAGCTGAGTATGTTTCGGAGCGCTTTGACATCGGAGGTCTGCCGCCGTCGGCCCTGCCCGGCTGAAGGAGTTGCAGCAACGCCCCGCTACAGGAGTCCCTTGCCCTGCATGTATTCGAGCGAATCGAACACCGCCTCGAGCGAGGTATACCGGGGGTGATAGCCGATCAGATTCGCAGCCTTTTCAATGCTGCAGTTGGGGCTATGGGCGATGTGGTCCCAACTGGCGGCAGCATCCGCCTCTGAGCAGCCAGCACGGAAGGCTTCCCAGGAGTGGAAGCTGATCGATGGCGTCTGGCCAAACCAGCGCGAGACAGCCTCGGCGTAGCCGCGCAGGGTCAGGGCCTTTCCTGATACAATGTGGAAACTCTCCCCGATAGCCCGTCCAGCGCTCGACATCGCTGCCATGAAGGCCCAGGCAAGGTCATCGGCATGCACATGATGGACAGTCTCAAGTCCGAGGTGGGGCAGGGAGATATCCTTCCCTCGGGCCAGATTCTGGAATACCTCCGGGTTGAAGTTCCCCGCCGGATTCAGCGGCCACCATCCCCGGCCCACTATGTGCCCCGGGTGGATGATCGAAACAGGGAATCCGCGGCTGCCGGCTTCTTCCAATAAATATGCTTCTATTGCTGCCTTTTTGATCCCATAGTCCCCGAAGGGATGGCGGGGTTGCAGTTCCGACGTCGGCAGCACGGCGCTGTGTCCATGGACCCAGATCGTGCCACAGTGGAGGAGCATACGAATGCGTCCCCGGAGCGCCTCCAGCAATTGGCGGGCGCTCCCCTCATCGAAGCACACGAGGTCTATGACGACATCGGCCTTTAGGGCTGCGATACGCTTTCCGAAGGTTCCGGCCAAGTCTTCAAGTTCGCGGTCCGCGACAACCATCGAAACCTTTTCCCAGGCGCGGGAAGCCACATAGGGACTTCTTTCGCCCCTCGTCACACAGAAGACCTCATGTTCAAAGGCTACCAGCCTGGGTATCAGGTACGACCCGATATGTCCGCTTCCACCGATCACGACTACACGCATATCGATCCTTCCTAGCCTTTCAGACCGGTCATGGCGATGCCCTTGACGAAATACTTGGAAAGAAAAATATAGAGGAGGAGGATGGGAAGGCAGGCGATCACGCTTACTGCCAGTTGCTCCGGATAGGGGGTATTATAACCACCCTTGAAGAGGGCGATCCCCTGGGGCAGGACCCTCATGTCGGGGTTCGACATGACGATCATGGGCCAAAGCAGGAGGTTCCAGACCCACTGGGCATGGAAGATGACGAGGGCGAGGAGGGCGGTCTTGGCCATCGGGAGGCCGAGCTTGACGAAGATAGTGTATTCGTTTGCGCCGTCGATGCGCGCACTTTCGATATAGTCGTTGGGAAGGGCATAGAAGAACTGCCGCATCATGAAGACCCCGAAGGCAGTGAGGCTTTCAGGTATGATCAGACCCCAGTAGTTGTTCTGCATGCCCAATTGACGCACAAGGATGAAGAGCGGGACGACAATGGCTTCGAAGGAAATCATCATGGTAGCCAGTACTATCGTAAACAGGACATTGTTCCCTTTGAACCTGTATTTCGCAAAACCATAGCCGGCGGTAGCGGCGAGGAAGAGGCAGAACAGTACCGCGATGGTCGTGACAACCAGGCTGTTGAGGATGAGCCTCGGGAAATTGAAGTCCGGGAATTTAGTGAAAACATTCACATAACTCATCCAGTTCCATTCGGGCGGAAAGAACCTGATGGGAATGGCCAGGACATCCCGGTTGAGCTTGAACGAGGAGATGATCATCCAGAGGAAGGGGAAGACGAAGACCGCTCCGAGGGCGGCGATCAAGACATAGAGGATGGCCCGCAGCACCCTCTCCCTGAATCGATATGAGGTCATCAGCCTACTCCCCCACCGCACCGGACTTGAAGAGCCGCAGCTGGAAAACCGAGAAGACAAGGAGCGTCAGGAAGAACAGGACCGATATCGCAGCCGAGTAGCCGAATTTGCTGAACTCGAAGGCTTCCTTGAAAATGAGGAGGGACAGTACCTCTGTGGACCGGGCTGGTCCCCCCTTGGTGATGACGTACTGAAGGGAAAATTGCCCGAAGGTGAAGATGATGCAGGAGATTACTCCCAGGGCTATCGTGTTGCGCAGATTGGGAATCGTGATGTAGAAGAGCTGGCTCCAGAACCCAGCCCCATCGATGCGCGCCGCCTCGTAGTATGTGACGGGAATATCCATGAGCCCAGCGATGTAGATGACCATGTAGTAGCCAACCGATTTCCAGACATAGACGATTATGATCGCGTAGGGTGCCGCGCTCGACTTCGTGAGCCAGGCGGGGCTGATACCGATGAGTTTCCTGAGGATGATGGGGATCAGGCCCGTGGACTGGAACATGAACTCCCATACGACTCCCACCGCCACGATGGACAGGATGACGGGCAGGAAGATGAGGGATTGGAGGAAGTTCTTGTACTGTATCAGCCGACTGCTCAGCATCATGGCAAAAAGGAAAGCCAGGACATTGATCGCCATGACCGAGATGAGGCTGAAATGCAGGGTGCCCACATAGGAATTGATGACGCGCCCATCCCCCGCCATGCTCACAAAGTTCTTGAAGCCCACGAATTTCATGGGGTTGAGAAGGTTCCAGTCGAAGAAAGAAAGGCAAAAAGCGCTGATCATCGGGTATATGAGGAAGATCGAGAATATGATGATCGTCGGAAGAATGAAGACATAGCCGGTCTTCTGGAGACTGTTCACCGAGTAGCTGGCTTTTCGCATCTCTCATTTCCCCTTCAAAAACTGTCCCCGCCTCATGAAGGCGGGGACAGTACTAAGAACCCTGATACTACTTGTAAATGTTCCTGATCTCGTCCTGGAGCTGGGCTACGGCATCCTGGACCGAGCTGCCCTGGTAGATCACGCCGGAAACGGCCTGCCAGGCTGCGTCCGTAACGAGTCCACCCTTGGTGGAAGAAAGCCAGACAGCCGTCTTGGCGAGCTCGCCCTTGAATACTTCGTCGTAATACGGAATGAATTTTTTCGCAAGGGCCGGATCGAGGGCCTGCTTTCCGTTCGAGAGCGTCATGCGGGGCTGGTGATAGCCCTGCTTGATGAACTCGTTGGGCTGGCTGGCAAGGGCGTCGAGAAGCTTGAAGGCCATCTCGGGATTCTTGGAGAACTTGGACACATAGAGGCAGTAGCCATAGCCGACGCCGCCGATGTCCTTGCCATCCGCGAAGCGGGGATAGGGGAAGGGCTCGACGTCGGCACGCTTGACCGAGTAGGTGTCGAGGACGCCCCAGTACCAGGTTCCACCGGTAAGGAACATGCCGGTCTTGTTGTTGCCGAATCCCTCGCGATCATTGTCGGCGAGGGCGGGATCCCAGATCTTGCTGCTCGTCACGAAATCGGTGTAGGTCTTGATTCCGCGCTCGAGCACTGCGGTCTGGTCCATCGAAGCTACGAGGCCCTTTTCGGTGCCCCAGTCAAGGCCGAGCTGCTCCATCATGTTCGTGAGCACAAGGAAGCTGAAGACTCCCTGCTTCGAGTTGGCCATGAAGCCGTTGCGGACGGTCGTGCCATTCTGAACCTGCATGAGTTTCTTGCCAACCGTGGCGAACTGCTCCCAGGTCTTGGGCTTGTCCTTGGCCGGATTAAGGCCTGCGGCTTTCATGTCGGCGATGTTGATCCATCCGACATAGTTGGAAAGCTCAAAGGGAACGCCATAGTACTGGCCATCCCAATAGCCGCCACAGGTTTCGATGGCGCCGGGATTCCACATCTTGACTACGTCAGTTACGCTCTTCTTTCCGAAGGCTGAAGGAACAAGCGGAACTGCCATGCCGGCGCTCAGGAACTCCGCAGCCTCTCCGTTGTTGAGGGCGAAGGAATCGATGGAGCCGCCCGCAGCGAGGACGGTGCGGATGATGTTCACCCGGTCGCCGTCCGGAAGGAGGACCATCTTGACCTCTACGCCCGGATTGTCTGCCATGAATTTTTTCACCGCATTGGTATTGATCTGGTCGTAAACCGTCTCGGACCAATGGTAGTGGTAGAGAACGATCTTGGGAGCGCCGCTTGCAGCCAGCGCAATCGCGAACGCCAATGCGAATAACAGAACGCGTCTCATCATTGTGCCTCCTAGTTTCCCTCCGGAGCCGGGTTTTCCCTTTCTTCCCCAGGCATCCGCCGATATCAGCCCCAACGGAGCCGTGTCAGCCAATCATTGGCCCTGCCCCTGCAAGGCCTTGCCGGCGAGGTCCACGTACATTGCGACCGTGTCCTCGAATATCCTCTTTCCCTTTTCCGCAGTGGAGTCGCGCGGATCCATCCTGACAACCTTGTCCTGCGCAGGATGGTCACTGAAACCCGGCCCGTCGACAATGGAAAAATCCTTGTAGTGCAAGGGGACTTCGCGCGCCGGCAGCGCGGCGAGGTCGACGACCTTCTGTCCGCCAAGGAACTCCTTCTCGTAGTGAAGCATGATCGAAGTCTCGCCCAGGTCGGCGTGGCCCATGAGGTTTTTTTCAGAGATGTCGAGCACCACCGCAAGCTTCCAGACCACGGTCACGTCAGTAGTGTGAGAGTAATGCCTGGCCAGCCTTTCGAGGGTTTCAAGCTGGTTCCAGGCCCCATGGCCATTCACGATGACGATGGCCTTGTAGCCCTGACCTATGAGCATCTCCACGGTGGAGGCGACCATAAGTCCGAATAGATGCTCCTGATAGTAATGGCTCGTCCAGGTGCAGGTGGGGAAATCCATTCCCACTACCCAATCGCCCTTCTTGAACCCGAGGCTCTCCAGCATCCAGTCAGGCCTCTCGCGCTCGGTCCCGATATAGAGGGTAGGCATGACCACGCCCTTGCCGAGCCGCCTGCAGGATTCTTCCGCGCAAAGCCGGGCATTGATTGGATCCATGCCGAGCGGCAGGTGTGGACCGTGGTACTCAAGCGGACCGACAGGGAGGAATACCAGCGGTGCCCGAGCCAGCTCCTCTCGGAGCTGGGCAGGCCGCATCATTTCGAAGCGGATTTCCCGGTCGTTCATTGACTCGTCCTTCCGCGCGGATATCGCGCCTTGAAGCAACCCTTCTTCATGGTCCTGCAAGCAGCTTTTTCGTGTCTGCGAGTGATTTGCCCGCATCCGTGCTCGGCCAGTACTCGAGGCCAAAGTAACCCGAGTAGCCCATGGCATCTATTGTATTCAAAATGAAGGCGAAGTCCAGTTCGCAGGGAAAGGGTTCGTGCCGTCCCTGGATTCCCGCCACGTGGAAGTGCCCGATGAAGTCGAGATTGGCCTTTACAAAGGAAAGGATGTTTCCGTACATGATCTGCATGTGGTAGATGTCGAAGAGCATTTTTACATTCGGACTGCCCACGGCACGGAGGACTTCGACGCAGGTCTCAGGGTTATCGAGAAAGTAATCAGGATGGTCGACCCGGGAATTGAAGGGCTCGACTATCAAGGTTATGTCTTCTTTCTCACAGACCTTGGCCAGAAGGGAGAGGCCTTCTGTCATGCTTTCCAGTGCATCTTCGCGACGAAGGCCTGGAACCTTGTTTCCACTCCCGCTGATGAGCTTGCGACAGCCAATCTTTTTCGCCAGAGCGATCATGCCCTCCACCGAATCCAGGAGTTTCGCCCTGTCCCCTTTGTCGATAAGCGAAGCCACGACTCCGCCGTCAGGGTGGTTGAAGACAAAATCGTTTGCAACTAGTCCGTACTTCGAGTTGAGCTCCGCAATCTGGTCGAAATCCTTCGTTTCTGCAACCAGACCCTTGCCGTCAAAACGCTTGTCATGAAACCAGAACTCATAGGCCTTGAACCCCAGCCCGGCGATCCGCTTCAGACGCTCCGCGTATGGCAGGTCCGAGAAAAAGGGTTCGATGCACACGCTGAGCTGGACCATCATGTCTCCTTGTAGCTGCCCTGAATCGGGCCGTCATTCACGCGAGAAGCACCGAAGCGACCTTGCGGATGCCCAGGGCTATCTGCTCACAATCCTTTTCCGACAGCTGCGGAGGGATATCCAGGTGGATCGAGCGTTCGAGCAGGCCCATTGTCTGTGGACAGGCATCGGGATCGTAATTGGGTGCTGGACCGCTTTGCTCACAATTGAAGGGACAGCCCTTGTCGGTCGGCATCATCTTTTCGATGAGCATCTTCCAGTGAGGGTACATATGCCAGTCGGGCACACCCTTGTTGTAGATGCCCCCTGCCTCGATTCCCTCGGCGTGGAGGGCCGTGGTGAAATCAGAGACCTGGCTACCCTTCGGCAGGAAGAAAATGAGGCAGGTTGCGGTGTCTCCGGCCTCGTCGGTCACCTCTCGGAACTGGATTCCCTTCAGATCTAGGAGCCTGTCCTTGATGAGCTTCTTGTTGTGCTTCATCCGTCCGACGATGGAGTCGAGTTTCCTGAACTGGGCCAGGGCGACGGCCCCGGTGAGCTCGCTCATGCGGAAATTGACGCCGAAGAATATTTCTCCCGCGAATTCAGGAGGGGCGAAGCGGTCCTTGCGCCAGCAGGCTGCTACGTCGTGGTAGGCCTGGGCCCGGGTATAGGTGAGGTCATCGCTGGTCGCGAGCACTCCGCCCTCCCCTGAGGTGATGGTCTTGTGAAACTGCAGGGAAAAGCAGCCGGCATCGCCGAAGGATCCGAGGGGCTTCCCCTTGAAACTGCCACCGTTGGCCTGGGCGACGTCTTCGATCACCTTGAGCTTGTGCCTGCGGGCGATCTCCATGATCCTGTCGATCTTCGCCGGCATGCCCCGCATGTGGACAGGGATGATGGCTTTAGTACGCTTTGTGATCTTCTTCTCGAGATCCAGGGGGTCCATCGTCAGGGAGGCGTCGACCTCCGCCACGACGGGGATAGCGCGTGCTGCGACGACTGCGGCGCAGGTGGCGAAGAAGGTGTAAGCCGGAACGATGACTTCGTCGCCGGGGCCGACGCCGACTGCGACCAGGGCGCTGACCAGCGCGGAGGTGCAGGAGTTGAGCGCAAGGCTGTGCTTCGTCCCAAGATATTCCGCATAAGACTCTTCGAAGGCCTTTACCTTGGAGGGAGAATCCGTCGGGCCGTAGTAGCGGAAGAGGTACTTGTTGTCCAGCACCTCCATTACTTCCTTCTTTTCCTCGTCGCCTATTTCAAGGCCGCCTGGAAACATCGGGATTGTCGGCGAGGTCTTCGCCTTCGGCCCCCCGTTCAGGGCCAGATCCTGTTTCGTATAGGTCATAGTTGGTCCTCCTCAACCCTTCATGAGCAATTCGAGCACATACATCTCGAGGGCTTCGTAGTCGCGGGTCTCGACGCACTTCTTCTGGAAGGCGTAGTCGAATTTCTTGGCCTTTTCCTCGAGCATCTTGGCGATCTTCAGGCTGTTCTCGAGGTGCCTGTAGGAATTCTCCTGGGGCTGCGTGCGCATGGCCTTGACGTCGAGGCCTACATACTCGCCCTTCGATCCGTAGTTGTTCTCGACGAGGACCTTGACCTGGTTGAATGCTGTCCTGAGATTCTGCACGCCAAAAGCCTTGTCCTGATCGAACTTGAGACCATTCTGGTCGTTCAGGTGGACACCCCAGAGCTTGCCGAAGGTCAGGGCGAAGGCTATCTCGTTGGCGGGATCGAGGCCCGCCAGCATCGCATGGGCGCTTTCAAGGAGGCCTCCAACGCGATTCGGATCGACCGATGCCGCTGACAGGGCGAGGGCGTGGCCCATGGTCGGACAGAAGCTGATGTCCACCGGCTCGTTGGGTTTGGTCTCTATGAGTACTTTGATCTTCTTGTCGTATTCGAGCATCTTGTTGATCGCATCAAGGATGCGCCGGACACTTGTAATTGCATCTTTGCTTTCGTAGCAAAGGGTTCCCTCGCGGGCCAGCCACAACACGATCTTGTCGCAGCCCAGCTCATTGGCGATATCGATCGAACGCAGCGAGCGCCAGTCCGCGAACTCCCTCTCCTTGGCCGAATTGGAGGTATAGCCGCCATCGATCGTGCGCCTGTCCATCCACAGGCGTGGGGCGACAAATTCCGCTACAAGGCCATTGTCTTCGAGGATTTTCCGGGTAGCCTTGGCTTTGGCCCGTATCTGCGCATCGGAAAGGTCATTCATGTCCGGCACGGCGTCGTCGTCATGGAATTGCACCGCGTCAAACCCGATCTCCTTGAAGCGTTTCACCTTGTCGGCGAAGGGGATCTCCGAGCGGACCTCGGGACCAAAGGCATCCGCACCGCTGTGCACGTTCCATGGACCTACAGAAAACCTGAACATCGACATAGAGCCTCCTTCAAGAATCTAGCTGATCGTTACCCAACGTCGTTCCGCATTGCTCTCGAGGATCGCCTCGACAAGTCTCGTTATGTAGTGTCCGTCCTCGAAAACAGCGAAGTCAGGTTTGTCCTTTCGCATGTCCCTGCCGTCTGCTATGAATTTGTACATGGCATAGACGTTGTTCTTCATCGCGTCGTTCCAGCCCTCTGGATGCCCGGCAGCAAGATAGGAATAGGGCCTGCTCTCGGGCGTCATGAGATTCGGGTTCCGCATGATCTGGCTGTTGTAGCCGTCGCGCGAGCCCTGCCACATGTGGTCGGCAGTTTCCTGGTTCCAGTAGAAGGATGATGTAGTACCGTCTATCTCGAAATTGAAATGGCACTTCCTGCCCGCGCTGATCTGGGAAACATGGAAGACTCCATGCGCACCGCTGTCGAACTTGATGAGGACGGCGCCATAGTCCTCGGTGCTGACCTTTTTCGGCTCGAAGTCGGCATTGGTGTTGATGCTGAAGGTCTCGACCTGCCCCCTGGGCTTTTTCCTGACCGGATGGGCTATGAAGAGGTCCGAGCAGACTTCGACGATCTTAAGGCCGGTCACCGTCTGCACAATGTCCATCCAGTGGGAGCCGATGTCGGCGACGCAGCGGGACAGGCCGCTCACCTCGGGCTCGACGCGCCAGTTGTAATCGGTATCGTAGAGAAGCCAGTCCTGCAGATAGGAGCCGTGGACGAGATTGACTGTGCCGATATCCCCCTTCCTCACGCGGTTCTTCATGTCCTGCACGAGGGGATTCATGCGGTAGTTGAAGTTCACTCCGCCCACGATGCGCGGATTCGCGGCAAGAAGATCGAGCATCTTCCGGGTCTCGACGCTCGTCATGCCCAGGGGCTTTTCCGAAAACACGTGCTTGCCCGAGCGGATGATCTTCTCGTTGATCTCGAGGTGCTGGTTGTTGGGCGTGCAGTTATGCACAACGCTGATCTCGGGGTCGGCCAGCAGCTCCTCGACCGTCGCATAGCACTTCGGGATGTCGTATTCGCTGGCCTTGGCCTGGGCCAGGGCCGGATTGGCGTCCGCGACCGCCACGAGCTGGGCAAAGCCTATCCGGCGAATGGCCTCGACATGGCTTACGCCGATAAAGCCCATCCCAATTATGCCGGCTTTTATCCTTTCCATTCCCGCCCCTCCTTGAACCATGCCACAGGTCTGTCGGTACTTATAATGCTTTGAGAATGCCGGTCAGGCGCGCCGCCACGGAGGCGATTTCGGCATCACTCGACTTGATGTTGATTCCAAAGCCCGAGCCCAGGCCCTTGTCGACGACACCGACCGAGATGTTGACTGCCCTGTCGAGGATGGCGTCGGTCTTCGGGAGCATGTGCTTGGCGTAGGTAACCTCAGTGCCATGCTTTTCACAGTCGTAGGGGCAGTTCGACGCAGAGGCAGTCACCTTGTTGAGCACCTGCTCCATGTTGTTGTAGACATGCCAGCCGGAATAGGCGAGGGGCTTGCCGCCGATTTCCGCGCTGAATCTTTCCGCCCTGTCCTTGGTATCGAAAAGCAGGGTGAGAAGGGTCGCGCACTCGCCTCCGACATCATTGATCGTCCGCCATTTGAAACCTGGCAGACCATCGAGGGCTTTCTTGAGCCTGTCCTTCTTCGTGTGGAGGGTGGCAAGCATGCCCTCGAGCTTGCGTAGCTGCGCGAGGGCAACGGCTCCGGTCAGCTCATTGATGCGCATGTTCACACCGACGATGCTCCGATTGCCCACCTCGACGCCCATGCGGTTGGGCTTGTGACCCTGGTCATGAAAGCCGAAGGCCCGCTCATAAAGGCGCTCATCGTTGGTAACAACCACGCCGCCGTCGCCGGCCGTGATTGTCTTGAAGACATTGAGAGAGAAGGCAGCGATGTCGCCGAAGGTACCGACGCGCCTGCCCTTGTAGGCTGCGCCTCCCGCCTGGCAGCAGTCCTCTATGACATGCAGTTTGTGCTTCTTCGCAATGGCCATGATCCTGTCCATGGCACAGGGATTGCCCAGCATATGCACCGGCATGATGGCCTTGGTCCTCGGAGTTATGCGCTTTTCGATGTCGTCGGGATCGATGGTGAGGGATTCGTCTATTTCGGCGAGGACAGGAATGGCATTGGACATGATGATCGAGGAGATCGAAGCAATGAAGGTATAGCCTGGAACGATGACCTCGTCTCCGGCCCCGATACCCAGGGCTGCCAGGCAACACATGAGCGAACCGGTGCCGCTGCTCGTCGCGACTGCGTATTTCACGTCAATGAATGAGGCAAACTCAAGTTCGAAGGTAGCAACCTTGCGCTTGAAGGCCGGATCATCCTCTGATCCGTAGCGCGAAAGATGGCCGCTTTCCATAACGTCCAAGAGTTCTTTTCTTTCCTCGTCTCCGAAACTATAAAGCCCAGGCCCACCGTTCATGACTGCCTCCTACCATCAGTTTCTGGATATGCATCCTTATTTAAGCTCACGATAATCCCAATAAAACCGCTTGTCAAGAAAAACTTGGTCATATAAAATCAAGTTGAGCTTTAATTATCCAATTCTACAAGGAAGAACAGATGCTATGATCGAGGCTGTGAGGAGGACCGAATCGACAACCAGGGGCTGAGCCACATTGAAAACGCCGCACGTAATCGCAGGGTCATCCTCAACACTGTCCGCGATCGTGGGCCGATTTCGCGACTCCAGATATCGGATTCCTGCGGCCTGAGCGTCGCGACGGCCAAACGCCTCGTTGATGAACTCATCTCTCAGGGACTTCTCATCGAAGGAAGCCAGCAGCAGAGTGTGGGCAGGGGAAGAAAGCCATCGTCCATTGCCCTCTGCGATAGCTACGGCTTTTCGGTTGGCGGAGTAATAAAGCCGGGCAGGATGAACCTCACCGCTATAGGGTTCGACGACGCCATTCTCTATCAAAGAGAGTTGGACGTGGCTACCGATGACCGGATGTCACTCCAGGAGCTCCTGATGTCCGAGATCGCCATGGCGATAGCCGCCTGCGAATCAGGCAATTACGGAGTGCTCCGTGGTATCGGCATCGGAGTAGCGGGGCTCGTCGACGCCCGTTCCGGGGTAGTGCTCTATTGTCCCGGCCTGCCTGGTTGGGAAAACATCCACCTCGTCAAAACAGTAAAAGAGCGCTTCGGGGTCGAGGTCCTCCTCGACGACGTGTCGCGATGCATGGCGCTCGCAGAAAAGCGGCATGGCGCCATGAAAGGCGAGGATACCTTTCTCTTCCTGTACATCGGCATCGGCGTCGGATCGGGAATAATACTGGGCAACCGCATCTATCGGGGCGTCAACGGCGCATCGGGCGAATTCGGCCACATCACTGTCAAGGAAAACGGCCCCTTGTGCAAATGCGGCAATTATGGCTGCCTCGAAGCCCTCGTTTCCTCCGGCGCGATCCTCAATCGGGTGAGGGACTTGATGGTCGCCGGAGTGCATACCAGCCTCGGCGGCAGCGTCGATCTGTCCGCAGGCCTTACACTTACCCAGGTGGGCAGCGCTGCCCAGAAGGGCGACAAGTTGGCGAACATCATCGTCTCCGAGATCGAGGAGAGCATCGGAATCGGCATTGCGGACGTGATCAACGTATTCGATCCAGGAACGGTAGTCCTGGCGGGTGAGGTGGTGGAGGAATTGCACGGCCTCATCCTCGAAGGTATCGAACGCATCGCAAGGCGGAGGGCCGTACATGCGATCGCGCAGAGGACAGTGATCATTAAAAGCGCCCTCAATTCCGATTCAGGTGCCCTCGGAGCGGCGACCCTCGTCATCGAGAAACTCCTCGGGAACGAGATACTCAGCCTGTAGCCCGGGCCAGGAGAGCTCCATCCTGAACGCGGCGCCCCGCTTCGGGAGGCCGCCACATCAGAGCAATTCCCTCTTCCCGGAGGCGGCGGAGCGGTAGATACCGTCCACGGCCGCGAGCACGGGCAGGGCCTCTGACGCTGGGACGAGGTAGGGCCGGTCGCTCTGGACCCAGCCGACGAAGGCGGCAAGGCTCCGTTGCAGGGCGTGGAAACCGGGCAGGCAGGGGCCAGACTGACGAGCCGCGCGAAAGCCCGGTGCCCTGACCACGAGCCGTGGCCAGGGCCTGTTCGTGTAGACAGCGCTTCCCCTCTCCCCGTAGACCTCGATCGAGACCCGCCCTTCCCGGGCAGCCACCATAGAGGAACTAATACTGATCAATGCGCCGCCCTCGGTCTCGACGATTCCCGCAGCAAGGGTATCGACTTCCACATCGATATCAGCTTTGAAGCCCGGACTCGCTACGTAGCCCATGGCCGAGACCGGGGCCTTTCCGATGGACCAGAGGGCCACATCGAGGAAGTGGCTGCCCTGGGTGATGAGGGTACCGCCGCCAGCGCGGGAAATGCTCCTGTGCCAGGGCGAGGCCTCGAAGTATTTTTTGTCTCTATGCCAGGGAAGGTTGATCCGCGCATGGCGGATCGTGCCGAGCGCGCCCTCCGCCAGGAGCCCATGGAGGGCATGGCAGGCCCGGTCGTAGCGATACTGGTAATTGACGCCGACCTTGACACCAGCTGCTTCAGATGCCGCCACGAGCCTCCTCCCCTCGGGGAGGTTGCGGGCGAGGGGTTTTTCCACGAACACAGGAAGGCCCGCCGCGATTGCCGCACAGGCCATGGGCAGGTGGAGGTCATGGGGAACGGCAAGATAGACGGCGTCGATGCCCCCGCACTGCAGCATTTCTTCGTAATTGGTATAGGTAGCCTTGATGCCGTAGCGTCTGGCAAAGGATGAAACCCGCGCTGCATCGAGGTCGCAAGACGCGGTCAGGCGAAGGGCCGGCACGAATCGTGAAACGAGGGCAGTGAATCCGGCTATGTCGCCGCAGCCAGCTATGCCGAGCCTAAGAGTGTCCATGGCCGCCTCCCCGATCTTCCACGCCGGCTGCCCAGTACAGCCCCCGAAGGAGGACTCTTCGATAGTCAGCATTGTCAAGGGTTGCCGCACGGTGCCCCGGACATGCATAACAGACTCGGCCGGCGCCGACGCGGCGCGTCCAGACAGCGGGTATGGGCGGATTCACGCCAGGCTGCCTGCCGCGCTGGCCGGCGGCCTGCCCATGGGGGCTCCAGGGCCTTGCCGTAAAGGCTATCTCAATGTCAGCTACAATTTCATGGAAGTACATCTCGTCCCTCACCCTGAGAGCGGGCAGTCCGGCAAAGGGGCTATCTGAGCTGGCAGGCTCAAGCAGGTACTCGCCCACCGCGTCATGCCCCGCAAAGTACCCCCCGAGGAGCTTCCCGAAGGCCGTCTGTTTCTTGAAGGAGGCCGTAGCTGCATGGATGGCCAGGATCCCTCCGCCGGCACGGACAAAGGACTCGAGCCTGGCGACAGCTGCCTCCGGCGCCGAGGCAGCGTGGAAATACAGCACTATGACATTCCAGGCGGAAAGATCCCTCGGGAGAGCCGAGAGCGCTGCCACTCGATGGATTTGCTCACACTTGGTTTCTTCCAGAAGGCCAAGGAGCCGGGAACGCGCCAGGAGGGAGGGATGGAAGAGGCCCGAATCCACCAGGAGAATCCTCATGTCCGGAACCTCCGTGCGGCAGACCATTCCGCGCGGGCGCTGCCCTGATACAGCAACCCTCAGGCCTCGATGGCCTTCGAGGCAAACACGAGGGCATCACGCTGCACACCCTCGGGAGGCCGGTCGCCTTCGTAGGGAATGAGGAAGAGGACGCAGTGCAGCCTTCCGCCCTCCCAGGAGGGGGCGTAGGGGTCGAGGTTGTCAGCAGCCGCCAGGGCAGCGAGCCGGCCAAGTCCCGTGGTCGCCGTCGGGTAGCGCCACTGCCTGCCGTGGTAGGAACCGAAGGGGTTGAGGAAGACGCGTTGCCTGCCACCATCCAGGCGAACACGCATGGGGCAGAAAGCGAAAAGTGTTTCAGCCTCGTCGGACTGGGCAACGAGGAGACCCTTGCCACCGGCTGAAACCGCGACCCAGCCATTGGTGATGTGGTTGTCGAGGGAGTCCGGCTCTCGGTTGGGGCCGAATCCATGATAATTAATATCATAACTGGAAACTGTCCCCGAAAAATCGTGCTTCCAGACCCGGACGGGACTATCGAGCGTCGCATCCAGGGTCGGCTCGATTTCGAAGGGTGCAACCTCTGTCCACCGCGCGTCCCAGTCCCGCGCCAGGCGTGAGGCCTTTCCCCGGTCGAAGCCCCGGCGCAGCGTGCGCGGATACTCCATCTCGATGTCGACGCGAAGGCCCTGGACGCCCGCTGCCAGCGCATAGCGGTGGGTGAAGCGGGCGTAGACATCCTCGCCAGCGAGTCCCGCACGCGGCATCGTGATCCTGCCATCGAGCCTCATTTCCATTACTGAACCCTGGGGCCCGCCCCTGGCTGGTAGCGCTTCGCCGTGACCTTCCAGCCGCCTGCCGCTGTGTCGTATCCAGGGCCGTGAAAGCGGGGCGGCGAAAAGCGCCTCTCCCCCCCGACGCACGATGATCCCGCCTTCGGGCCCGGCTTCGAGCTCCAGGTCCCCGTTCCCGATTCGGTTGCCACTGTTATCGAGGCCTCCGCTCATCCCCCCTGCCGCCAGGGCACGGACCTTGGACGCAGCAGGCTCGACCACCATGAGGCCAGGAAAGCCCGACTCCCGGGCCTTCCCAGGGTCCATGACAATTGCCCCCGATCCTCGCCCGAGCCCGTCGATCTCCTGGTCATAGTACCAATAGCTTGCACCTCTGCCTGCCCCGGCGAGCTCCAGGGCGCGCTCGGAGGCGTCCAGGGCCTTTTCAGCCTGGCGGAATCCGTCTACAAGGCGCTCGGCATTCATCACCGGCGAGGCCATGCCGAAGTGCGTCGTCGACATGGACAGGAGCCTTTCCTCAAGGGCATCCCGCAGCGTGGCATCGAGGGCTCGGCGATCCACGCCCTCGCGCTCCGAACCCAGGCGCGCTGCAAGGCTTGCCCTTCGCCGAGCCTCGTGCACGATGCTCCAGAGCCGCGCGTTCTCCTCTTTCTCCGACCAGGAGGAGTAGCCGTCGAAGGCCCCGTCGGCGAGGTCCTGGCCGAGGGCAAGTTCTCCTGCATCGCCATGCTCCCGGATATAGTCGCCCGGCAGGGTAAAGCGCAGCCAGGGCAGCCTCCGGAGACTCCTGATCATCGGTACGAGACCGCGCAGCGCGGGCGGGACGAGGCCGAGAAAGGGACCTGTCCATGTGGGCAGTTTCGATCCGATGTAGCCCTCCCAGAAGCTGTCATCGGCGTCCAGGTCCAGGAGAAGGAGGAGGTCGACCGGCGGAGAACTTTCTAATTGTGATTTTCGTAGGGACTTGATCCAGAGGCGAAGGCTGGCGCCATGCTCCAGGATATCGCCGTGGTTGTAGCAGGGCAGGAGCCTCATGGCGGCCCCGGTGGCCGGATCCACGATGCGGAGTGGGTTGTAGCGCTGCGCGAGGGGCAGGGGCGCCACAAAGGAACCGAAGCCGTTGAAGGGAATCGCCGAGTAGTAGACCGAGACAGCCTCGATGCCGAGCTTCCGGTAGGAGGCGATCTGGGTAGCGTTCCACATGCACTCCTGGGGCCGCACGATGGGTGCCCAGGAGGGAAAAAGGTCCGCGAGTCCGGAGCCCGCCTTGTTGGAAATCGCCATGCCGATCGCGGCTTCGAACTCCTCCCGGTCGTGGGCCGTGATGATGCCGTTGTTCCAGGACATCGGCTCGACCTCGTCCTTGCCAGCCCTCACGCGGGCCTGGATGCGTTCAATTATGTCCGGTGCATGTTTGGGCATGTAGACCTGGAGCGAGTAATAGTTCTCGATGTCCCAGGCTGCCCGGACGGGAAGGCCCTCCGCTTCGAGGAGGTCGAGGCCGTCGAGGATGCCACGGATTATGCGGATATCCTTTCCGATCCCCCGTTCGTCGAGGGAATCGCCTCGGTAGGAATGGTAGAAGTTCACATGGAAGCGCAGGGCAAAGTAGACGCAGGGTTCGTGAATACCGCTCATGATGCCTCTCCTCGCCAGCTGGCAAGCTGGAAATCATAGTCCATGTTTTCGATTTTGGCTTGCAGGTTTCAGCGAGTACTACTATGCTCGCTTCATAGAGCGAGCGCTCACTCTATATCATAGACGCAAGGAGGCCGCAATGCCAGACCCTGCCACAATGGCCAATGTCAATCTCTATGCCGTGCTCCGCAATATAGAGGACCTCGTCACCCTCGATGAAGAAGCCGGGAAACTGATCGCGGGACGAAGGGAAGCCATCGGATTCTCGGTGCACGGGGGCCCTCGGGGAGTCCTCTCCTTTGACGGAAAGGGAGGAGGCAGCTTCGTGCGCGGAGCGGCAAAAACCAGCATCAGCCTCTGGTTTTCCGGCCCCGAGCACTTCAACTCCATGGTCGCTGGAAGCGGCAGCCCCATTCCGCTCAAGGGATTGACCAAACTATCCTTCCTCACCGGCCCCTTCACGATGCTGACAAAGCGGCTCGAGTCCTACCTCCGGCCCAGTCCCGAGGCCCTCGCCGACCCTGCCATCTTCAAGGCCACTACTGAACTGACCCTCTACACTGCGGGCTTTGCCCTCGCCGAAGTGGGCAACGCCGACCCGGTCGGCATGCTCAATGCGGGACGCATACCCGATGGCATCATCGAGATCGGCATCAAGGACGGGCCAGCGGTATCCCTCACTGCCAAGGGAGGCTGTCTTTCGGCAGCCAAGGGAAGGACTGGCAAAGCACGCGCCTCGATGACCTTCGCCGACTACCAGGCCGCCAGCGGGGTGCTCGGCGGGAGGAGGGACGCGATGACTGCCCTCGGCCTCGGTGAGGTCGCCATGAGCGGCTTTATCCCCATGCTCGAACACATGAACAAGGTGCTCGGCCTCGTGCCGCGCTATCTGGCCTGAAGGAGGATGGCATGAACACATACAGGTATCCGAAGAGCCGCGAGCTTTTTGCCAGGGCTGCCAAGGTGATTCCCGGCGGCGTCTACGGTCACCTCGGTCCGGCCGAGAGCTGCTTTATTCCGGTGGAAGCCTTCCCGATGTTCGGCGATCGCGCCGAGGGAGCCCATTTCTGGGACGTCGACGGCAACCGCTTCATCGACTACATGTGCGCCTACGGTCCCAATATCCTGGGCTATAACGATCCGGAGGTCGACGCTGCAGCCCTGGCTGCCCTTAAAAAGGGCAACTGCACGACCAGCCCCCCGAGCCTGCTGATCGATTTCGCCGAGGAGATGGTCGATACGGTGGCGATGGCCGACTGGGCCTTTTTCGCCAAGAACGGGGGGGACGCCACGAGCTTCGCCCTGATGATAGCGCGCGCTGCCACGGGCCGCGACAAGGCCATCCTCGTCAAGGGCGGCTACCACGGGGTCGCTCCCTGGACCCAGAAGAAGGGACAACCTGGTATTACCAATGCCGATGTTTCGAACAACCTCTACGTCGACTGGAACGACATCGCCGCCGTCGAGCGCCTCGTGTCGGAACACAGGGGACAGATCGCCGTCTTCATGGCAACGCCCTACTCCCACCCCGTGTTCACCGACAGCGAACTTCCAAAGCCCGGATACTGGGCGGCCATCCGGAAGATCTGCGACGACAATGGCATAGTACTGGCAATCGATGACGTGCGCTGCGGCTTCCGCCTCGACATGGCCGGTTCCGACCACTACTTCGGCTTCAAGGCAGACCTCATGTGCTTCTGCAAGGCTATCGCGAACGGCTACAACGTCTCGGCCGTCTGCGGCATCGATGCGCTCAAGGACGCTGCCTCCTCCATCATGTACACGGGGAGCTACTGGCTCTCGGCCATGCCCCTGGCTGCTGGCCTCGCCTGCGTGCGGAAGATGCGCCGCATCGACGCCGCCCGGGTCACGCAGTCTATCGGCAAGGAACTCACCGAGGGCCTCGTAGTGGCAGGAAAAGCCCACGGCTTCGACCTTAGGGTCTCCGGCGTCCCTTCGATGTGGTACATGCGGATAGCCGACGACGACAGCCTCCTGCTGCACCAGGAATGGGTGGCGGAATGCGTGATGCGGGGCGTCTATTTCACCAACCACCACAATCTCTTCATAAATACGGCCATCTCGAAGGAGGACATTGCCCTCAGCCTCGAGGTCGCCGACGAGGCCTTCGCCATCGTGCGCGGGCGTCACCCCAAGGCTTGAGGAGCATCACATGGCACTGACCAACGAGGAAAAGGCGGCCTTTGCCCAGACCGCTAGGCAATTGCGACTGGACATCATAGATACGACAGTCTGGGCCGGAGGCGCACATCTCGGGGGGGCGCTCAGCATGGTGGAGATGCTCGTCATCCTGTATTGGAAGTACCTGAAAATCGACCCGCAACGTCCCGACTGGGACGAACGCGACCGCCTTGTGGTGAGCAAGGGCCACGCGGGCGTCGGCATCGCGCCAGCCCTCGCGCTCAGGGGATACTTCCCGAAGGAAGAGCTCAAGAGCTTCAACCACTTCATGTCGCCCTTCGGCATGCATCTGGACGCCGCCAAGGTGAGGGGCGTCGACCTGTCCACCGGCTCCCTCGGGCACGGGCTGCCGATGTCGGTGGGCCTTGCCCTCGGCGCCCGCCTCCAGAAAAAGGACTGGAAGACCTTCTGCATCCTCGGTGACGGGGAGTGCGACGAGGGTTCGGTCTGGGAAGCCGCGATGAGCGCCGCCCACTTCAGGCTCGACAACCTGGTAGTCATGGTCGACCGCAACGGACTCATGATCGACGGGCGCACCGAGGATGTGATGGGCCTCGAACCCTTCGAGGACAAGTGGAAGGCCTTCGGCTTCCTCACCCGGAAGGTGGATGGTCATGACTATGACGAACTTTCCTCAGCCATCGACTTCGCCCTCTCGAAGCCCGGCAAACCGGTCGCGATCATCGCAGAGACCGTAAAGGGCAAGGGCGTGGACTTCATGGAAGGACAGGTAAAATGGCACTACGGTTCGGTCGACTCCGTACTGGAAGCCAAGGCCAAAGCCTCGATAGAAGCTGGGGCTTCTGACAAGGGGAGGAATCATGGCTGAGATAACTGGAACCACCTGGACCTGCTATGACTCGAACACGATGACCCAGGCCGAGATCTACGGCCGCGTCCTGACCGAGCTGGGGGAAAAGGATCCCCGTGTCGTGGGTGTCACTGCCGACCTTGCCAATTCCACCAAGATCGGCGTCTTCGGGAAAGCCTTCCCCGATCGCCTCTTCAATGTCGGCATAGCCGAGCAGAACCTCTTCGGCGTGGCGGCTGGCCTGGCCAAATCAGGCCTCATCCCCTTTGCCTCGACCTTTGCCGCCTTCGCCTCGATGCGCGCCGCAGAACAGGTCCGCACGGACATCTGTTACCAGAACCTCCCGGTAAAGATCATAGCGACCCACGCCGGCGTCGCCTTCGGCCAGGCGGGGACTACCCACCACTGCCTCGAGGACATCGCGATCATGCGTGCCTTTCCCAACATGACCGTCATAGTACCCGCTGACGGCATCGAGACAGCCAATGCCGTCCGCGCTTCGATGGACATCCCAGGGCCTGTCTACATCCGCGTCGGCCGGGGTTTCGAGCCGAAGTTCCACGCCAGCGAGGACTACGGCTTCAGGGTCGGCAAGGCCCAGCGCTTCCGCGAGGGGACGGACCTCACGATCATCGCCTGCGGCATCGCCGTGCTGCAGGCAGCCGAAGCCGCGAAGCTTTTGGCCGCCTCGGACGGACTGTCCATCCGCGTGGTCAACATGCATACAATTAAGCCTATCGACAGGGAAGAGGTCCTCGCAGCAATCCGGGAGACCCGCCGGATCCTGACGGTCGAGGAGCACTCGGTCATAGGCGGCCTCGGGGGCGCCGTCGCCGACGTCATTGCAGAAAGCGGCAAGGGCTGCGCCTTTTCCAAGCTCGGCTTCAACGACGAGTTTTCGGTGGTCGGCTACCCGGAGGACCTGTACTCCCACTACAGGCTTGACGCCAATGGCATCGCCGACGCGGTGCGCGCCATCATGGGTCGGGACTTCGAGGAAGACGAGTCCTGGGAAGACGAGGTCTAGCATGGCCGAATCCGATGCCGCTCCGGCGGTCCCTGACCAGGATCACCTCGTCGCCAGGCTATTTTTCCGCGCAGCCTTCCCGGTCATGAAGATCGTCATCGCGGAGGATCCCGCGATGGCCAGGAGCTTCGCGAAGGTCAAGGCCCGGGTGCGCATGTGCTACCTCGAGGGCGGAGTCTGGGAGGGAGTAACCCTTGTCTTCGACGAGGGCAGGCTCGATATCGTCGAGGAGCTCCTCGAGGGGCCGGACATCACGCTCTCCTTCAAGTCGGTCGGCAAGATGAACCAGATGCTGCGGGGGGGAGCCAACCTGCCCGCCATCAAGGGCCTTGGCAAACCAGGCCTACTTATTAAGGTATTGATGCTTCTCATGAGCCTCAAGCTCATGATGCCGAGCGCCCGCCCCAAGGACCCCGAGCGCCGCCGCCTGAAGATCAAGCTCGCCTTGTCGATGATCACGACTGCGCTCAGCCAGTACAACAAGGCCGGCGTGGAGGTGATGCGCGAATGGACCTCCCGGCAACCCGACCGCGTCTACCAGTTCACCGTCGAACCGGTCGAGGAGACGCGCATTGCGGTCTGGCTCCGCGTGAAAGCCGGCAACACCAAGGCGGGCCGGGGCATCTACACGAGGCGGAGTCCCTTTGTGCACTTCCGCTTCCTCTCCGTCGACGGAGCCATGGCTGTCCTCCTCAAGGATGTGGGCTTCGTGGAGGGCGTGGAACGCGGCTGTGTCAGCGTCGAGGGCTCGCCTGAATACGCAGCCCAGCTCAACGACCACATGGCCATACTCCAGGGGATGTTGACGTGATTCCTCCCGACATCGACTCCGCAGCCGAATGGCCCCCCTTCTACAAGGCGACCTTCGGCAAGATCGACGAGGAGCGGAAGCGCCTCCTCCTTGAGATGGCTGTGGCCGAGTTTGCACAGAAGGGTTTCAATGCCGCCAACATCAACGAGATTGCCAAAAGGTCGGGCATCAGCATCGGCTCGATGTACAGCTATTTCGAATCCAAGGAAGCCCTCTTCCTCACCATCATCGACGAGGGCTACCGTGTCCTCAGGGAGGCCCTCACCGAAGCCGAGGCCGCAACCGAGGCTTCAGATAAGGCTGGCGCTGAAGGCATAGTTAGTCTCTTTGCCCGCCTCCTCCACTCCTCGCGCGACTATGCCAGGAAGTACCCCGAACTCACCCAGATCTATCTGGACGCCACCACCCAGGGCCTGGCCCCGCTTTCGGGACGGCTGTCCTATCGACTCGAAACGATAACTGCATCCCTGTATCAACGTTCCATCGCGGCGTCCAAGGCTGCGGGCACCATCAGGCAGGAACTCGACGCCGGAGCCCTCGCCTTCTACCTGGACAACCTCCTGATCGTGTTCCAGTTCTCCTTCGCCTCGGACTACTACCGCGACCGGATGCGCATCTTCGCCGGGGATTCTGTCGACGCCGACGACGGCGAGGGCCTTATAGCCTCCCTCGTCGACCTCGTGCGGCGCTCCGTCGCGCCCGGCTGAGCCCACCGCGGGCCGATCGGCAGCCAGCGCGCCGGGCCTAACCGACCTTCCTATCTATACTCTTCCCACTGGATGTTCCTCATGTCACCGTGCCTGAGGTAGGCGCGGTGCATGGCGAGGCCCAGGGAGAGCGAGAGGGGCTCGTGCCCCGTCAGCGAAAGCTTGAGGTAGTCGCGGAGCATATCGCGGTACTCAGGATCGGCGCATTTTTCGATGATGATCCTGGCGCGCTCGCGGGGGTCCTTGCCGCGGAGGTCGGCGACACCGTGCTCGGTCACGATGACCTGCACAGAGTGCTCGCTGTGGTCCATGTGTGCGGCGAGCGGGACAATCGCGGAGATCTTCCCCTCCTTGGCCGTCGAGGGACAGGAAAATATTGACAGATAGGCGTTTCTCGTGAAGTCGCCCGATCCCCCGATGCCGTTCATCATGGTCTTGCCCATGAGGTGGGTGGAGTTGACGTTGCCGCCGAGGTCCACCTCGATGGCTGTGTTCATCGACACGATGCCCAGGCGACGCACGATCTCGGGGTGGTTGGAGATCTCCTGTGGGCGGAGGACCACACGCCGCTTGAAATAATCGATGTTTTCAGTTACACGCTTCATGGACTCCTGCGAGAGGGTCAGGGCGCAGGTCGAGGCGAAGGTGCAGCGACCGTTTTCAAGGAGGGGCACGACAGAGTCCTGCAGCACCTCGGTGTACATCTCGAAGGCTGGGATGTCCCTGCTCTGGCCGAGGGCTCCGAGGACGGCGTTGGCTATGTTGCCGACGCCCGACTGGAGGGGCAAGAAGCCCGGGGGTATGCGTCCGGCCCGCATTTCTGCCGCCAGGAAGTCGGCCACGTGCTGCCCGATGCGCCCGGTGACCTCGGTGGCTTCGTCAAAGCCTCCCGTCTCGTCGGCGAGGTCAGTCATCACAATTCCCGCTATTTTTTTCGGGTCGATGACGCAGATCGGGGAACCCACGCGGTCGGAAGCCGCATAGATGGGGATCTCCTGGCGGGCGGGGGGATCCTGGGGTTCGAAGAGGTCGTGCAGCCCGAGGAGGGAGCTGGGATGGCGGGCGTTCAGTTCTATGATGATCCTGTCCGCAAGCCGGAGGTAGGTGTTGGAGGCTCCCACCGAGGAGGTCAGCACCACACCGCCTCCGGCAGTGATGTCGCAGGCCTCGACGATGGCCCAGTGTATCGGTCCCATGAAGCCGTAGCGCACGTTCTGGGGCACGAGGGAGAGGTGCATGTCGACAAAGCGCACCTTCCCCTCGTTGATCTGCTTGCGCAGGGTCGAATCGGACTGGTAGGGCATGCGGAAGCTGATGGCCTCGGCGGCGGCAAGGGCCCCGTCGAGGCTCTTCCCCGTGGACGCTCCCGTGAGCACGCCGACCTTGAAGGCCCGGCCCGCTGCGTGCTCCCTCCTGGCCTTGAGCGCCAGGGCTGCCGGAACTGCCTTGGCCGCACCCGCTGGAGTGAAACCGCTGAAGCCGATGGTCTGTCCATCCTGGACAAGCTCGGCAGCCTCTTCGGCGCTGAGTATGGGAAAGGGAAGGGACAAGGGAGCCTCCTAGAAGGGACAGATAAAGGGCTTATTCGGGCTATTTTTATCGTTTGCAGACAGGAAGTCAAGTGGAAAGGAATATTCACATCCAGCGGCGTCCATTGCGGGGGCAGTCAACCCGTGCGATCATGCGCGTCGGGTGATCGCGGAAGGGGAGCATGGACAGGAAAGAGAGCATCGAGGCCTTCGCGACCCACGTGTCGAAGTGGAAGGCGGCCTTTTTCAGGAAGTACGGCATGGACTTCGTGATGGGCAGCCGCGGCGGCACGCGCCTGTCCGACCTCGACGGCCGGAAGGAACTCATCAACCTCCACTCCAACGGCGGGGTCTTCAACCTCGGACACCGGAATCCCGCAATCATATCAGTCATGAAGAAATCGCTCGACGAGCTCGACATCGGGAACCACCACCTGATGAGCGCCGAGCGTGCCGCATTGGCGAAGGCCCTCGCGGCGACCCTGCCGAAGGGGCTGGGGAAAACGGTGTTCGGCGTCGGCGGAGGTGAGGCGATCGATGTCGCCATCAAGCTCGCACGGGCATACACGAGGCGCGCGAAGATCGTCTCCTTTGTCGGGGCCTACCATGGGCACACAGGTTATGCGCTCGCTACCGGAGACGACAAGTACCGCGCGCCCTTCGGACCGCGGCCAGGGGGCTTCGTCCAGGTGTCCCACCACGATCTGGCCGCCCTCGAGGAGGCGGTCGACGCGGATACGGCGGCAGTCATCATGGAGACCGTGCCGGCGACCCTCGGTATGCCGATACCGACGACCGCTTTCATGGAAGGCGCCGCTGCGCTCTGCCGGAAGCGCGGAGCCCTCCTGGTCATGGACGAGGTGCAGACGGGCCTCGGGAGGACTGGACGCTTCTGGGGCTTCGAGCACTTCGGCATCGTGCCGGACATCGTGGTGACAGGGAAGGGGCTCTCCGGCGGCATCTACCCGATAAGTGCGACCATGTTCAGGGACGAACTCGAAGAGGTTTTCCATGAGGACCCCTTTATCCACATCTCGACCTTCGGCGGCTCTGAGCTCGGCTGCCGGGTAGCGATGGAAGTGCTGCGCATTTCCCAGGAGCCAGCCTTCCTCGCCCATGTCAGATCCCTGTCGGATGCTTTCGCACAACGCGTCGGGGAGCTCGCGGGACGGAGCCACGGCTACCTCAAGGGACTCAGACGCCTCGGCCTCATGATGGGCCTGGAGTTCGGCGACGAGGACGACGGCCCCCTCATGACCCGGACCAGCTATGACGCAGGGCTCCTCATGATCTACGCCAACAACGACAAGCGCATACTGCAGTGCCTCCCTCCTCTGGTGATGGAGGAGGGAGAGCTCGACGAGGTCTTCGGGCGGCTCGAAGCCGCCATCGGGAAGGCCCGCCTGCTCAAGCCCGGACTGGCACTGGCGGCGATGGCCGCAGGGGTCTTCGGGAAGAAAGGGAAGTGATGGGAACAAATAGGAATATTCCTCCAGGGGACGGGGCCTTCCTCGCGGCGATGGAGGCGGACATCGACCCGAAGGCCATCGCCGCCGCCCAGGAGGCAGCCACAGAGGGAAGGTCCGTGCCCAAGGGCAGCGTCGAGGTCATAGGCTTCGGGGAGATCTCCTGCATCCTCCGCTCCGAGGGCAGTCACGGACGGATCTGGAAGCGCCTGCCGCTGTTCCGCGACCACGCCGAGGCCGAGCGCTACGCCAGGAGTTTCCACGAATATTCCGCGGCCCTCACGGCTGCCGGCCTCGAGCTCCCGGCCCAGACGACGACGATCATCGACAGGCCCGGGATGATGTCCGTGCTCTACATCGGACAGGAGGAGCTCCGAGCGGTGGACTTCTGCCATTCCCGGGTGCGATCCTCGGAGGCTTCAGCCTCCCTCGAGGTAATAGACCGTGTCGTGCACGAAATTGCAAAGATCTGGGAATACAACAGGCACGGCGAACCGGCCCTGCGCCTCGCCCTCGACGGTCAGCTGTCGAACTGGGCGATCAGGACAATCGATGCCGTCACGGGCATTGTCTACGTCGACACCGGCACACCCCTGTTCCGCAAGTACGGGATCGAACAGCTCGAGCCCGAGATCCTCCTCCGGAGCACACCCGGCTTCCTCCGCTGGATACTCAGGCTCTTCTTCCTGAAAGACGTGATGGAGCGCTACTACGACCTCCGTTTCGTGCTCAAGGATCTTGCGGCTAACCTCTACAAGGAAGGACGATCCGACCTGGTGGTACCCTCGCTCGCCATCCTGAACGGCTTCCTTCCTCCTGGGCTGACCCCCTTCACGGTCAAGGAGATCGACGACTACTACCGCGAGGACAGGCTCATCTGGACGCTCTTCCTCGGATTCAGGCGCTTCGACCGCTTTGTCAAATCCAGGCTGCTTGGCCTGCGCTACGATTTCATCCTGCCTGGCAGGATCAAGCGCTGAGACAGGAGTAATCATGTGTGACACCCTTTACTCGGCCCCCGGCGGATCGCAGGGTTCCTTCTTCGCCAAGAACTCCGACCGCCATCCTGAGGAGCCCCAGGCTATCTGCCTGGTTCCCTCACGGGCTCCCGCAGCGCACACAGCCTCCGGGGGGCTCTCCTTCGACGCAGCCGACTCCGGATATTCCTATGTATTGTCAAAGCCCTCCTGGATGCCCGGGGGGGAGATGGGTGTCAACTCCCGTGGCCTGGCCGTGGGAAACGAAGCGGTCTTCTCCCGCTTCAAGGTGAAAAAAGACGGCGTCCTGGGCATGGCCCTCCTTCGGGCTACCCTCGCTTCTGCCGGCAGCGCTGCCGAGGCGAGGGACCTCATCTGCGCCTTTGTCGAGACGCATGACCAGGGGGGGAACGGGGCCTACAAGGGCAGCCTCGTCTATTCCAATTCCTTTATCGTATCCGACCCCTCGGAAGCCTTTGTCGTCGAGACGGCCGGCCGGCGCTGGGCCTGGAAACATGCGGGAAAAGCCGCCACGATATCTAATGCCTACTCCATCGGCGAGGACGCAGGGGGGATGGACAGCCGTAGCAGCTTGGAGCTGGAAACAGCACGGGGCGGAAAGAGCTGGCGAAGCCTGGTCGAGGACCGCTTCTACCTGGCCTTTTCAAAGGGCGACAGCCGGAGGTCCTGCACCGCCGCGACCATAGCCGGGGATAGCCATGCGGGTTTGGACACAATGCTGAAGGCCCTGCGCGACCACGGGAGGAATCGTTCCGACGGCAGGGACATGGGCGCGCCCTGCGTCCACGAGGCAGGGTTCCCGGTAAAAAGCACGGCCACCGCCAGCCTCGTCGTCGAGTATCTGGCCCCCCGCTCGGGCAGTGGCGGCTCGCCGGCTGCCCCGGGTGCCGGCAAAGGAGCCTGGGCTATCGTCTGGTTTTCAGGGACGCCCTATCCCTGCCTTTCCCTCTTTGCACCAATTGTTCTTTCCGACTCGGGTTTTATTCCGCTCTGGACCGGCTATGCCTACGAAGAGGACTCCAGGGAATCCTATGCTAGTTGGGAACGCTCGAGGCTCCGCGCCAGGAAACTCGGGGGAGCGCTGCGTTCATCCGATCCGGCCTTCCTTGAAAAGCGCGATGCCCTCCAGGGACGGCTGTGCGACGAGGCAGTCGCCAGCTACCTGAAGGCGCCTGGCGACGAGGCCCTCGCCAGGGCCAGGACGACCGTCGACACAATGATGGCAGACTGGGATTCCTTCCTGGATAGACTGGCAGGCGGCGGGACACCTACGTAATATGAATATCGTAAATAGTACGATAACACCGACGATCGCCGGCAGGGCCCAGGCTGGCGCCGGCAGGGCTCAGGCTGGCGCCGGCGGGGTTCAGGCTAGCGCCGGCGGGGCCCGGGCCGGCCTCCCCTGGCCCAGCCGCCTCGTGGTCGAGACGAGCACCAGGTGCAACCTGGCCTGTGCCATGTGCCCCAAGCAGAACGGTTGCGACGACGGGGAGGGCGGAGGCGACGGGGATTTCGCGGAAGAGCTCTTCAGGGCCCTCGCCCCGGCCTTTCCCCGGCTCGAATCCCTTGTATTGAACGGCATCGGCGAGCCCCTCCTGCATCCGGCCCTGGCGGACTTCGTAAGGCAGGCGCGCGCGGCCATGCCCCCGGACTCCACGATTGGCTTCCAGACCAACGGCGTCCTCATGGATGAAGCCAGCGCCATGTCGCTCATCGAGGCGGGAGCGGACCGCATCTGCGTCTCGCTGGACGCCCTCGACGAGTCCCTCTATGCGGGCATCAGGACAGGGGGAAAGCTCTCACGCACCTTGGCAGCGATCGAAGCCCTGGGCAAGGCACGGAAGGCGACCGGGAAGGACAGGGCCCGTATCGGCATCGAGTTCGTCGTCCGCAGGGACAACCTCGCAGAGCTGCCCCGCGTGGTCTCATGGGCTGTGAAGCACGGTGTGGACTTCATGCTCGTCAGCCAGCTCTTTCCCTACGAAAAGGCCTCGGTGGATGAGACTGCCTACGACGCCAACCTCGACCTCGCGCTGGAACTGCGGGCCAAGCACGAGGCCAGAGGCGCAGCTCGTGGCCTCGACATCACGCGCTATCCCGAGGTCTACCTCAAGTACTCAAAGACTGCCGAGGACGAGAGTATTGTCGCAATTGTGAAGGAGCTCCAGGCCGAGGCCATCGGACGCGGCATCACGCTCAACCTCGAGCGGCTGTTCCGCCACGACGCGACGTGGATGGAAGGCGCCCGCCGCGTGTTTGCCGAGGCACACTCGATCGCCGGGGCTGCCGGCCTCGAGCTGGCCCTTCCAGAGGCGGCTCCGAAGAGCCAGAGGGCCTGCGAATTCGTGGAGGGCGGCTCGGCCTTCGTGTCGCGTGACGGGAAGGTCCATCCCTGCTACTTCCTCTGGCACCGCTACGCCTGCCACGTCGGGGGCTGGGAAAAGCTCGTCGCCCCGAAAAGTTTCGGGAGCCTCGAGGAGCGCGGAATCCTGGAAATCTGGAACGACAAGGCCTTTGCGACCTTCCGCACAACGTGCTCCGCTACGAGTATCCCTTCTGCCTCAACTGCAACCTCGCCCTCTGCGACTATGTGCAATTAGAAGATTTCACCCAGGACTGTCACATCAACGAAGAGCCCTGCGCTGCCTGCCTGTGGTGCATGGGCCTCTTCCGCTGCCTCTATTGAGGTGACTACCTCAGCTCGTACTGCGCCTTGATCGTCACGGTGGCGGTCTTCTTCCTCGAACCCGTGTCGTAGCTTCCCTGCCAGCTGTCGTCGACAGGGGAGTTCTCGCCGACGATCTGGATCACCCCCATGCTCGACCAGCGTACCTTGCCAAGGCTGCCACCGACGTTCCGCGCAATCTGAAGCGCCCGGTTCCTGGCGTCCTGCGAGGCGGTGGCGATCAGCTTGAGCTTGAGGTCGGCGAGGGCCGAAAAGAAATACTGCGGGCTTTCAGACTGGACGGTGTAGCCCTTCTGGATGAGGTCGGTCACCTCGCGCGCGGCTACGGCAACAGCGTCAAGATCCCGGGACTGGACCCTGATGGTCTGCGTCAGGAGGTAGCCGGTAAAGCTCTGCCCGACCTGCTTGCCCTCGCTGTTGAATATGTCCTGGTACTGCTTTTCGATGGTAACCGGCTGGAAGACATAGTCCGGGCTCCCGATGCGTTTTTCCTTGAGGAAGTCCTCGAGGGCCACCCTGTTTTCCTTGAGCCTTGCGTAGGCGGGGGCGAGCTCCCTCGCCTCGCTCTGGAAAAAGGCCTGCCAGGTAACGATGTCGGAGGAGAAGTCGATGCTGCCCATCCCCGTCACGCTCAGCATGTCGTCGGCCTTGGCTCGGTTGAAATACGTGAGGCTGACGATGACTGCCACCAGCACCAGAGCCGCCGCGACTACCAGTGCCGACTTGATTTCCTTCATGTTTCCCCCTGCCTCTGAAGATCATGCCTTGTCTTCCTCTTGTCAATGAATGCAGGGGTGATCGGCCCACCCCCGGGGTAGCCCTCTCTGAAATTGGGTATTTCCCCTCGTTTGCATTCGTCAGGCTGCGCGGCTAAGCTTGGCTTCGGAGGACAAAATGGGCGAACATGACAAAGACGGGGACAGGCTCCGGATCTGGCGCGGCAGCGCAAAGCTGCTTGTGGCTGCCGGTGCCCTCACAGGCATTTTCCTGGACTTTGCCTTCTGGAATGGAGTAAGGGGGAGCATCACCCTGGCGTCCTACTTCACCGAGCAGAGCAACCTGATTATAGCAATTGTTTTTATATTCACCGGCTTCGGCGCGTTGGCGGGAAGGCAGCCCGGAAAGGCCCTTGCGGCGCTCGAGCGCTGCGCGAGGGTCTGGATCGTCATGACAGGCCTGGCCTTCCATTTCCTGTTGTCGGCGATCTACCACCCGGAAGGCGCCCTGGGAGCGGCCAACTTGCTCGCCCATTACGTAGTGCCCATCGGATCCTTCCTCATCTGGCTTTTCCTCGAGCCGAAGGGAAGCTACAAGATAGGCGAACTCGGCCTCTGGATCTCCTATCCCCTGGCGTACTGCGTATTCTGCCTGCTCAGGGGCCAGATTGACGGATTCTATCCCTATTACTTCGTGAGTCCACTTCCAAAGCCGGGCGGGGTCGGCTCCCTCGCCGCAGTGGGAGCCTGGGCGGCCGTGCTGGCCTGCGGTTTCATCATACTTGGTCTCTTGTTCACGGGCATCGACCACTTGCTGCCTCGAGGCCCGAAAGGCGGAGAAGCGGAGGAGCAGGCCCCCCTCAGCCCTTCCCGAAGCGGAGCCTCGCCCTGACAAGCTCCCCGGGATCGATGGTGTCGTCGAGGTCGGCATCGTAGAACATGAGCAGAAAGAGTTCCTTGCCGCCCCAGGATTCGACCGGCTCCGTCGTCCCTCCCTGGGCCAGAGAGATGAAGGTGGCCATGACGTCGCGGGATTCCCCCTTCGCCGCGACGAGCTTCAGGCTCTGGGCCTCCGTGCCTCCATCGATGTAATAGAGGTAATTGAACCCACCTTCGCCCAGGTAGAGCGTACGCGAGGAGGGGTCGACCGCCATGCCCATTCCCGGGCCAAAGGGTCCCTCGGAATCGGTCCTGTCGCCGACGTGGGCGAGGAACTGGACGCTCGCCAGGGTTCCCGCCAGGATCTTGATGCCATAGAAGCGCCTGCCTGCCTCGTCGTAGGGCTTGACGAGGGCGTGGATGGAGAAGGGCCTGGCCTCGAGGGCAGCGCGTACGGTGGTGTCGGAGGAGGGGACGAAGCTCCGGCCGCCCTGGTCGATCGATACCCAGGAAGGCCCTGAGCATCCGAGTGAGAGCGCTGCCACGACAGACAGGAGGGCGAGTAACTGAAGCTGCTTCTTGATGATGGTAGTCCTTTCCCCGGCCCTAGATGTCGGCGCCGTTGGCCGGCGCAGGCGCGGGTGTCACGATGAGCTTGTCGATGCGGTTCCCGTCCATGTCGACTATCTCGATACTGCAGCCCTTCCAGGAACATTTGTCCCCCGGACGCGGGATGACGCCCATGACATGGAGTACAAGTCCTGCGACCGTCTCGTATTCTCCCTCCCCGGGTATCCCCTCGAGGCCGAGGACATCGACGAAGTCGTCGATGGAAAGGGAGCCGTCCACAAGCCAGGAGCCGTCCTCGCGACGCGTCATCTCGGGCTCGTCGGCGTCGCCGGTCTGGGGTATGTCCCCGACAACGGCTTCCATAAGGTCGGCAAGGGCGACAAGCCCGGTCACTCCGCCGTACTCGTCGAGGATGAGGGCAGTCTTGACGCCACTTTCCTTGATGGCTGCAAAGGCCTTGAGGGCTGTCATGGTCTCGGGGATCATCACAGGCTTGTGAAGGAGGGGGCCGAGTCCGGCAAAGGAACCTCCCACGATGGCGGCGAGGGTTTCCTTGACAGGGAGGAGGCCGATGACGTCGTCCAGGTCCCCCTCGAAAACCGGGAGATAGGCGTAGCGCGAGCAGGCGAGGACGCGGGCGCGGATCGAGCCTGGGTCCTCGCCCGCGTCGATGGCCTCGACCTCGGTGCGCGGAGTCATCAGCGAGGTGACGCGGAGGTCGCCGAGGGCGAGCACGCCCTCCACCATCTCGCGTTCGCGGTCCTCGAAGACTCCCGCCTCGGCTCCCAGCGCAATGAGGACCTTCACCTCGTCCTCGGTGACCGAGGGTTCGGGATTGGAATGGATGCCCATGAGCCCG
Source organism: uncultured Spirochaetota bacterium (assembly GCA_903821875.1). Lineage (GTDB taxonomy): Bacteria > Spirochaetota > Spirochaetia > Treponematales > Rectinemataceae > CAIJMU01. The sequence goes on along the minus strand of CAIJMU010000016.1, from coordinate 42,326 downwards.
ACGATGAGATTGGTGATGGCCGACAGGAGGCGGGCCAGGGGTGAAAAGGCGATGGCGAAGCCGCGGATGGGATGGATCACCGCAGCGGCGATGGTCTCCGGCCGCGAGAGGGCGAGGGTCTTGGGCACCAGCTCGCCGATCACGACCGTGATGAAGGTCGTCACAATTACGACGATACCGAGCGACAGCGGTCCGGCGGCGGCCGCGAGGGCGGGCACCCGCAAAAGGAATCCCTCGAGGCCCTGGGCGACGGTGGCTCCGCCTATGGCCCCCGTGGAGGTCCCGACGAGGGTGATGACGATCTGGATGGTGGAAAGGAATCGCGAGGGATTTTCGGCGGTGGCGAGGACGAGGGCGTAGGCGCGCTTGCCCTGTTCGGCCTCGCTCCGCAGCCGCGCCTTGCGGGAGGAGACGACGGCCATCTCCGCCAGCGAGAAAAAGCCGTTGGCCAGGACCAGGGCGAGCATCAGCGCGATTTCGGTGAACATCGTCCACAGGTGTAGCATGGCGGGCATAGGAGGGCAAAGCGGATTAGCCGCGCTATACTCCTGACATGAGAACACACAAGCTCCGCGGCAGGCCTCCGAGAATCCTCGCCGCCTTCGTGGCAGTCCTTGTGCTCGGGGCCCTCGCCGTCGGCTGTGCCTCCTCCAGGGGCTCGACCTACCGCTCCGGCTCGCAGGACGAAAATACCGCAGCGGCCGCCAGTGCGAAGGCAGCCGAAGCCCGCAAGGCCGAAGCAGCCAAGACCAAGGAACCCTCACGACCGCGCCCTCCGAATCCAGCTTCGACCCCTCCCCCACCCCAGTACACCCAGGCCTTCGGAACGCCCAGGCAGCAGACAGGATATTGGTCCCCCCTCCCGCCGCCGCCACCACCTCCATCCATAGGTACTGTCGTCATTTCCGGTATAGCCAGGGATTCGCGCGTCGAGATAGACGGTATCCCCTACGCAGCCATCCCCTCGAACATCGCCCCCCTCGTGACTCGGCTTCCGGCGGGCTCACACCAGCTGCGCCTCAGCCGCTTCGGTTTTGCCGACCAGAGCGAAAGCTTCGCCCTCTCCGAAGACGGAATCTTCCGCTACGAGGCGAACTACAAGGCAATCGGCTTCGCCCTCCGCTCCATTGAGGCTTCCCCCCATAGCTTTAGCCCCTCCGACCCCGGCTTCCTCGGAAGCAGCTCGCTCGAACTGGCCTTTGTCTCGCCTGGTACCTTCGTCCTGGAAATACGGGATGACTCGGGACGGATTGTGCGCAGCCTGCCCGAGATAGCCGTCACAGAGCCGACCTGGTCCTGGCGCTGGGACGGCCGCGACGGCTTTGGCCGCCCCCTCCCCGAGGGGATCTACACCCTGTCAGCCGGCTCCCCCGATGGACAGGCAGTCGGCGCCCCGGAATACAAGCCCGCCTCAGAAGGCACGCCGATCATCGCCACGGGAGCCACCCCCGCAGGCGCAAGCCCCATGACCGCTGCCATCGAAATTTCCAGGGGGCACTCTGCGGCGCCCCTGGCCAGCCTCTCCTCGGGCATGGGCGGCCTCCTCTACGTCCCTTCCGCCCAGAGCCTGGCCAGCGGCCATCCTGAGTTTACGGTCGGCATGATCGGCCATCTGGATCCCGGCTCGGGCAGCGCAGTGTCCGGCCGCCTCATCTCCCAGGCGGGGCTGCGCATCGGCATTCCGATGGACGGACTCGACGAAACGCGTTCCCTCGAGTTGGACTTCTCGGTGGCGGGCATCTTCCACCCAGGCGCGAGCCAGACGGTGTCGAGCGACAGCTACGCAACGAGCCTTTCGGTGGAGCTGCCGCTCAGCAGTAGGCGCAGCCAGTCCCTGTCGGCAGCCCTCGTCGGGACCTGGACCTACGGCAGCTTCATCAGCGCTGGCGACTGGCCAAGCCCCTGGGACGGTCCCACCCGCTTTCCGGGGCTCTCCCTCACCCTCCCCCTGGAGTGGAGCGACGGCCTGATCCGCGCGATGATCGCGCCGGAACTCGAGGTTTCTGCTTTCTATCCGGGCTATGTGCCAGCGAGGGTGCCGGGTTTCTACGCCTGGGGCTACCTCCGTGGCGGCGTGGAAGCGCCTCTGGGTGACTTCCGCCTTGGCCTCTCCGCCGCCCTCCGCTCGACCAGCTTCGACAGGGCTTTCAGGCTAGCACTTCCCGTCGAGGCTGGCCTCGAACTCAGGTGGCATGCACGGGAAATTCCACTGGCCCTGGGCTTTGTCGCCTCGATGGAGTTCGAGTCGATGAGCGCCTGGTCAGTGGGCTCGGGCCTCCTTGTGCACACGCGCCTGTAAGCCTGGCCCATTGCCGAAAGCAGCTCCCCCATTGCCGAAGCCTCCTCCCTCTGACTATCTTTCCGCCATGAATCGCTGCCCCTGGTGCGGAACGGACCCGCTCTATGTCCGGTATCACGACGAGGAGTGGGGCAGCCCCCTCCATGACGAGGACAAGCACTTCGAGTTCCTCCTCCTCGAAACGCAGCAGGCGGGGCTCTCCTGGATTACTATCTTGAGGAAGCGCGAAGCCTACCGCGAAGCCTTCGCCGGCTTCGACCCCGGAAAAGTCGCCCGTTTCGGGCAGGCCCAGGTCGAAAAACTCATGGGAAACCCAGGAATCATAAAAAACCGTCGCAAGATCGAAGCTTCCATCAGCAACGCCAAGGCCTTCCTCGCCATTCAAGAGGAGGCCGGCAGCTTTGACCGCTGGATCTGGAACTTTGCCGGCGGGCATCCCCTGGTCAACGCGCCACAGACCCTCGCCGACATCCCAGCAACCTCACCCCTCTCGGACTCCCTCGCCAAGGAGCTCAAGCGCCGCGGCTTTTCCTTTGTGGGCTCGACCACTATCTATGCCCACCTCCAGGCTATCGGGGTGGTAAACGATCACCTCGCCTCCTGTTTCCGCTTTTCTGAACTCGCCACGACATCGGCCACAGCCAGTCCCACACTCTGACAGCACAAGGAACTCCATGAATCTCAGCTACGATTCCATAAGGACACGGCGCTCCATCCGGAGCTTCGACGGTCTTCCCCTGTCCCCCGCCGACAGCCTCGCCATCGAGAAGGCCTTTGACGAGTGCCTTCCCGCCCCCTTCGGCAGCTCGCCGAGATTCCTCCTTGTAGCCTCGGGCCTCATCGGCTCCAAGGACGACCCAAAAATCCGGGAGGGCCGGATCGGGACCTACGGCCTGATATCCCGGGTACCCGCCTTTGTGGTCGGAGCCGTTGCGAGGGGGCCGCGCGCCCTCGAGGACTTCGGCTACGCGATGGAGGGCCTCGTGCTCAGGCTCGCTGAACTCGGGCTCGGCAGCTGCTGGATCGGCGGTCTCTTCGACCGGAGCGCCGCCGCTGCCGCCCTCGGACTCGGCTCGGACGAGCTTATGCCCGCAGTCCTGGCCATTGGCAAGGAAGCAAAGCGCCGCACTGTCCCCGACCGCCTCACCCGCGTGGCTGCCCGAGGGGATTCCAGGAAGCCCGCCTCGGAACTTTTCTTCGACAGCGATTTCGACAGGCCGCTTGCGATCAGCGCCCGTGATTCAGGGCTCCTCGAAGCGGTGCGGCTGGGACCCTCGGCCTCCAACAAGCAGCCCTGGCGCATCCTGCGCGACCGGGCTGGCTCAACATTCCACCTCCACCTCGAGGAGGACCGGCTCTACAATTCAGCCCTCGGCGAGATCCATATCCAGAACATCGACATGGGCATTGCCATGCGTCATTTCGAGGTAGCGGCGCGCGCGCAGGAAATGCTAGGATCCTGGCGGCGGCTTGAGCACGATCCTGTCGGACTCAAGCCGAATTTTTCATATATCTCCAGCTGGATTCCCGGGGGCTGAGACTTGGGTCTTTGCAGGATCCATCAGTACTTTGACCTGAAGTCAGACAGAGCAGCCATGGGAGGCTTAGCATGATTTCCAGGAAAATAGCCGACAGGATCAACGAGCAGATCAACCGCGAGATGGCCTCGGCCTATCTCTACCTCGGGATGTCCGCCAAGATGGCGGAAAAGGGCTACCACGGAGCGGCCAAGTGGCTCCTTTCCCAGTATCACGAAGAAATGTTCCATGCCATGAAGTTCTACGGCTACCTCCTCGACCAGGGAGCCTCCGTGGAGCTCAAGACCCTTCCTGCCCCCGAGGTCAAGACCAGCGATTTCAAGGAACTCTTCCAGAAGGTCCTTGAGCACGAAAAGGGAGTAACGAAGAGCATTGTCGAGTTGCTCGCCATGGCCAAGGCCGAGAACGACTACGCCACCGAGATCTTCGTCCAGTGGTATGTCGGCGAGCAGGTCGAGGAGGAGAAAAACGCCTCCGAGATCCTCCAGAACCTCGACCTCCTCGGCGGCTCTTCGCAGGCCCTCTTCCTCCTCAACATCGAACTTGGAAAGCGCGTTCCCGAGGTTGCCACCAGCTTCCTCGAAGTAGAGGGCGCCCACTGATCCCGCTTTCCTACAGGAGCACGCGGACCGCTTCCGATGCCGGCAGCGGCCTGCCTCCTGTGGATGCCGCGACCGCCCTCCTCGCGGGGCTCGCGCCAGACGGGGGTCTCTACGTTCCCGTGGAGATCCCGCATCTCGACCCCGAGCTCCTCCGGAAAGGCCCCATGGCCTTTCCGGAACTGATGTTCAGAGTAATTAGGCCTTTCTTTTCAAGCCTGCCCGAAGCCGCCCTCCGCGTGTCCGTGGAACGCGCGGCATCCCTCTTCGACACGGAGGCAGTCGCGCCCCTCGTCCACGCGGGGGGCCTCCACGTCCTTGAGCTCTTCCACGGCCCCACCCTCGCCTTCAAGGACATTGCCCTCACCCTCTTTGGTTCCCTCCTGTCGCTGGCGAGGGAGGTTTCCGGCCAGCGCGAGAAACTCATCGTAATTGTAGCTACCTCAGGTGATACCGGTTCCGCGGCCCTCTCCGGCCTCGAGGGCCTGCCCGGAGTGCGCGTGGTTGTCATCTATCCCTCCGAGGGAGTGAGCGAGGTCCAGCGCCTCCAGATGACGACGCGCGACTCGCCCGACTCCCTGGTGCTCGGCGTGAAGGGCACCTTCGACGACGCCCAGCGCATCGCCAAGAAGCTCCTCGTCGATCCCGCCGCCCGCGCGCGCTTCGCTGCCGCAGGCTACTCCCCCTGCTCTGCGAATTCCATCAACGTGGGCAGGCTCATTCCCCAGATATCCTACTACGTACATTCTTTTCGGGAGCTTGGGGCGGCTGGGCTCCTGGGGCCCTCGGGCCTTATGGACGTGGCTGTGCCCTCGGGCAACTTCGGCAACGTCCTGGCCGCCTGGTACGCCCGGCGCATGGGGCTGCCGATCGGGAATTTCCTCGTATCGACCAACCGCAACCGCGTACTGGCGGACTTCCTGCAGACCGGAAGCTACGACCGCAACAGGGCCTTCCACATCACCACGAGCCCATCCATGGACATCCTGGTGTCGAGCAACGTAGAGCGCCTCCTCTTCGAGGCTACGGGCTGCGACGCACAACGCACTGCCGTTCTGATGTCCAGCCTCGCAAGCGAAGGCCGCTATTCCCTGACCGCCGCCGAACGCGCGGCCTTCGCCGATTTCCGGGGCTACGCCGTCGATGACGAAGCAGCCTCCCAGGAGATCGGCCGCGTCTTCTCCGAGAGCGGCTACCTCCTCGACCCCCACACCGCGACAGCCGCAGCGGCCCTTCGCGCCCTGGGCACCATCAACCCGACCGTCATCACCGCGACCGCGAGCCCCTTCAAATTCGCGGGCACGGTGGCAAGGGCAATCGGCGCCGAGGCAGCCGATGGCAGCACTGAAAGTGAGTTCGCTACCCTCGCCCGCGTAGCCGCGAAGGCGGGTCTCTCGCTGCCCCCGCTGCTCACCGGCCTGGAGTCAAAGGTTGAACGACACAAGCGGAGCCTGTCTCCCGCGGACATCCCTTCGGCGATAGACCTCTGGCTCCAGGACAGCTGATCAAGCGCCCTTCCTGAGCCGCTTTCTCGCATACATGTCCGCGTCAAGGGCGGCCAGGAAGGATGCCGCATCGACCTCTTCCGTCCGGTCGCGGCAGGCCCTGCCGATGCTGGCCGCAAGCCGGTAGGGCTGGCCTTGCCGCTCCGAATGGCGCCGGAAGCCATCCTCGATGCGCGCGACCAGTGATTCCACTCCCACAGGGCCCTTCCCCTCGAAGAGCACCACGAATTCATCGCCACCGAAGCGCGCCACAAGGTCGTCCGCACGGACCGAGGCCAAGAGGATCGCGGCAGCCGCCTCGAGGGCGCGGTCACCGGCCTCGTGACCGAAGCGGTCGTTGATGCTTTTAAAGTCGTCGAGGTCCAAAAGAAGGCCGCAGAGCGGGTTCCCTGGCTTGCTCTGCTCGAGCCTTCGCTCGAGTTCCTCGTCGAGGCTCCTCCGGTTCGCGGCTCCCGTAAGGTGGTCGGTCTTCGAGCGCCTGTTCTCGATGTTGAGGCTCGACATCAGGAGAAAGAGCGCAGTGGACGGCCATAGGAGGGTCAATCCGAAAACAAGCATCTGGACGATGCCGGCCGCAACCATCGGAAGAGGAAAGGCGAGGAGTGTGAGGAAGACCCGGCTCTTCACCCTGCGACGGTTGACGATGACAAGGCCGAGTCCAATTGCGATGAGGCTGTACTCGATGGCGACGAAGTAGAGGTAGGCGCTGCCCCTCGCATAATGGTTCCCCTCGTCCAGGACGTACAAAAGGCCCGTAAAGGGGGAGGAAATCGCGACAAGTGCCATCAGGGCGAGGACGGGCAGGAGCCACCGGGAAATCTTCCTGACTCGGGCGTCGTCCATGAATACCTGGAAATCGGAGTAGAGGATGAAAAGCGCTGCGGGAACCGAATGCAAGGCATAGTACAGAACGATATCGATGTGGAGGGCAAGGCGGGCAGCGTTCCCCGGCACGCCGTCGAGCTGCCAGCTCACTGCGTCGATCACGAGCATCGCTGCGGTCGAGGCGAGGAAAAGCCTGAACACAAGGAAGCCCGCCACGCTCTCCGTCGAGCTGCGCCGGTTGCCTGAAAACCAGAGTATGACGATGACAAAGACGGTGAAGGCCTCGGTCTGGACCCGAAGGAGGTTTTCCATGAGGCCTAAGTCTATAGGCCAGAAAAGGGTCTGTCAAATTCCCCTCGGCGATGTCAGGGAAATCGAAAAATGCCATGGACAGTCAATCAGGGGATGGTACTGCCCTCGCATATCGCGACAGGGCAATTATCGCAATAATTATGATTTAAACAATTCTACAATCTTCCGGTTTCGCGTTCTGCCCTGCGCAAAGGCGGCAAAAACACCATGGTCTAGGCAGTCCAGCCTAAAAAACATCACACTGGGAAGCACGGTCGCCTCGCGCCGACGGGCAGCAACATGCAGCGGGTTTCCTACCTCGTCATCGACGACCCGGCGACCCTGGACGCAATCACCGCAGCGACCATCGCGAGGATGGAAGGCCTCATAGGCTCAGGTGCCCCCTCGGCAGCCTGCTACACCGCACGGTCAGGCGGCACCGCGAACTCGGCCTGGACACGATCCTCCGCGGCGCCCCCTGCCTCATCCTCGCAACGAGTCTCAAGGCCTTCCTGCCGCGGGGCAGGGACAACAGCCACTTCGCCCTGGCCTATGCCGAGCTCCTCGCACCGAGCCTCGGCCTTGGAAGCTGCTGGACCGGTTTCGTGGAGTCCTGCACGAGTTCCTGCTACACTCCCCTCCTCGACATACTGGCCATCCCGGAAAAGTCATGCGTCACAGGAGGGCTTATGGTCGGAGTGCCGACCTATCGCTACCAGCGGCTCCCCGACCGGAATGCCCTGCAGGTCAGCTGGAGATAGGCCTTTCCGGCCTCTCCACAGGCGCTGCCCGGCCAGCAACCTCTGCCTCCGCCGTTGATGCGAGCAATTCCCCATAATTGACGTTCATGCCCTGGGCTTCCATGGATTTCATGAGCAGCGCGAGGGTCTTCTGGCTAAAGAAGCCACGTTTCCGTACAAAGGCCATGCCGCGCTTTCCCGTCATTCCGCCTGACTGGGCGAGGAGCTCGGCCAGCCGGGGAGGAAGCTTGCCTCGGAAACCCAGGCCCTCGACCCCCAGGACCAGGTAATCGGCGGCACTGAAGCGGGGGGATACTCCCCGTGCGCCCTCGAGGACCTCGACTTCATGGCCCTTCGCCTCGAAGGCCCTCGCCATGGCCTTTGCCATGGAGGCGATCGCCCGTGCGTCTCCCGCCGGAATATAAACAAGGCTAACCCGCATGACTTCCCCCTATGGACAGTATGTACTCTGATGCTCCCTTGGGCATAGTGGAAGGCCACGCGGCAGGGCATTAAAGCCTCGAAAGGAAGCGGTCCACCTTCGACTTGACGACCATGCCCGCCATGCGGAGCATCCCGAGCCAGCTCCTCGCGGAAGCCAGCTTGAGGTAATTGCTCACAGTATCCCTGGGAATGGCAGGGGCCGCTGCCTTCCGGCGCAGTTTCAAGGCCCCGGGTGCGCAAGTGCTGACGCAGAGGCTGCAGCCTATGCAGCGGTCTGCGTTCAGGGAGATTGCCCCGCCGACCAGGGTGATGGCATCCATCTGGCAGCGCTCGAGGCAGATCCCGCAGACAGTGCAGGAATCCGCATCGTGACTAACTATGAAGGCATTGGCCACGAGGTCGGCCGGCTTGTCGAACTGCCTGATTCCGCGGAGCACACCGCAGCAGCATCCACAGCAGGCGCAGATGAAGATAGGGTCCCGGGAGTTGGATGGCTGGAGGACCAGGCCTGCCTCGTCGGCCCGCTTGAATATGTCGAGTGCCTCCTCCATCGAGATGGCGCGCGCCCGGCCGGAAGCTATGGACGCGTCGGCCCCCTCATCGAAGGACAGACACATGTCGAGGGGCTTCCCGCAGCCCTCGCCCAGGAGCGCGTGCTCCTGGCGACAGACGCAGTTCCTGACAGCGAAGCGGCCGTGCGCGCGAACGATATCCTCGGCCCTCTCGTAGGGCATGACGGCGTATTCCAGGGGGATATTTATACCAATTGGTATTGTCCGCATCTGGGGGACGGCTTTCCAGGGTCCCTCCCTGAAGAAGGTCGGGTTGTACTCTTCGGCAAGCTCTGCCAGCTCGCGGTCGAAGCGGTCGACCTGCTCCTCCATGAAGCCGACAACGTACTGGTTCACCGAAAAGCTGTCGCTGCCATCCCTTTCCTTGTGCACTGAGATCAGCCCCTTCCGGGCCATCCTGCCGAGGAAGGTGGAAACCTCTGCCTCTTGCATCCTGGCCCTGAAAGCCAGGACCCTCGCCCGCTCCGCAAGGAGGCTGAGATGCATGAAGAGGGCAGCCTCTTCCTCTGTGAAAAGCTTCCTGAGTATCCTGAGCTCCACGCCGCCGGGCGCAGCCGGATAACCGGCTGGCAGTCGGTCGAGAAAGAGGGCGAGGCTTTCGTAGACATCCTTCATGGAGGAGCTCCTAAGACGCAAAGGGATTCCCCACTTGGATCGGGCCAAAGGAACCGCCCCCCATCAGCAGAGCATATTCCTGCTACCCGAAAGTCCTCTTCGCTATCGCCCCCAGCTCCCCGAGGTTTTCGCAGACGACTATACCATTCTCCCGGAATGCCGTGAGCTTGCCCTGCCCCGTGCCTGAGTTGCCGCTCACGATGGCGCCTGCGTGGCCCATGCGACGGCCGGGCGGGGCAGTGATTCCCGCGATAAAACCAATTACTGGTTTCTTTATGTTCGCCTTGATGTAGGCTGCGGCCTTTTCCTCGTTGTTGCCGCCGATTTCGCCGACCATCACGATGCCGGTAGTTTTCGCGTCGGCGTTGAAGGCCTCGAGGCAGTCTATGAAGTTTGTGCCGTTGACGGGGTCGCCGCCGATACCGACGCAGGTGGTCTGGCCATAGCCCGCCTGGGTTAGGGCATAGACCGACTCATAGGTGAGGGTGCCTGAACGCGAGACGACGCCGATGGGGCCACCGGGGGTGTGAATAAAGCCCGGCTGGATGCCGATCTTGTACTCACCGGGGGTAATGATACCAGGGCAATTGGGACCGATGAGGCGGCTCTTCTTGTCGGCAAGGAAGCGCTTGGCCCGCATCATATCCATGATCGGGATGCCCTCGGTGATACACACGATCAGTTCGATGCCTGCCTCGGCGGCTTCCATGATAGCGTCAGCGGCGAAGGCCGGCGGCACGAATATCATTGTGGCATTGGCTTTGGTGGCTGTCCGGGCTTCGCGCACGGAGTTGTAGATTGGCCAGTCGCCGGCCTTTTCGCCGCCCTTCCCGGGGGTGACGCCGCCGGCTACATTGGTGCCGTATTCGGCGCACTTCTGCGTGTGGAAAAATCCGTCCTTGCCGGTGATGCCCTGGACGATGAGGCGCACGGGTTCCTTGGTGAAGATGCTCATAGTTGCTTCCCTCTCATCTTACTTGACGGCCGCGGCAATCTTCTGCGCGGCATCGGTCAGGGTGGTGGCCGTGGTCATCTTGAGGCCGGATTCCGCCAGGATGCGCCGGCCCTCCTCGACATTGGTGCCTTCCATGCGGACCACCAGGGGCACGGAGAGCTCTGTCGCCTTGGCTGCCTGCACGACGCCATTGGCCAGGGTGTCGCAGCGGAGGATTCCTCCGAAAATGTTGATCAGTATTCCCTTGATATTGGAGTCGGACAAAAGGATGCGGAATGCGTTGGCGATCTTCTCGGCGTTGGCGCCACCGCCGACGTCAAGGAAGTTGGCCGGAACCGCCCCCGCTGCCTTGATGGCGTCCATCGTGGCCATGGCGAGGCCCGCCCCGTTGACGAGGTTGCCCACGTTGCCGCCGTCAAGCTTGATGTAGGCCAGGTCGTACTTGAAGGCCTCGACCTCGTGGGGATCCTCCTCCTCGACATCCCGATATTCGAGAATATCGGGGTGCCGGTACAGGGAGTTGGAATCGACATCGATCTTGGCGTCGAGCGCGAGCACCTGGTTGTCGGCAGTCAGTACGAGGGGATTGATCTCGACCATGGAAGCGTCGTAATCGAGGTAGAGACGGAAGAGGTTCTTCAGCATTGTGAGGAACTGCCTTGTGGCGGCAGCTGGTAGCCCGAGGCCGACAGCCACTTCGCGGGCCTGGAAGTCCAGCAGTCCCGAAGAAGGGTCTACGTAGACCTTGACGATCTTCTCGGGGCTGTGCTCGGCGACTTCCTCGATCTCCATGCCGCCAGCCGCGCTGGCCATGATCAGGTGCATGCCCGTCTCGCGGTCGGGCAGGATGCCGAGGTAGAGCTCCCGCTCGATGTTGCAGCCCGCCTCCACGAGGAGGCGCTTGACAAGGCGCCCCTTGGGACCGGTCTGCTTGGTCACGAGGGTCATGCCGAGGATATCCTTGATGTGCGCCCTCGCCTCATCGATGTTCTTGGCGAGCTTGACGCCTCCACCCTTGCCGCGGCCGCCCGCGTGGATCTGCGCCTTCACGACCACAGGCCAGCTTCCGATGGACTCGGCGACCTTTACGGCACTCTCCACATCGAAGGCCGAGCCGCCTTTTGGCACCGGAACTCCGTACTTCGCAAAGAGTTCCTTGCCCTGGTACTCGTGTATCTTCATGACTGACCCCTCATGATCCGAAACCGGCGCGGAGGAATTCGCGGTTCATCCGCGCGATATGCGACACCGACACGCTCTTTGGGCACTTGGCCTCACAGGCATAGCTGTTCGAGCAGGCGCCGAAGCCTTCCTTGTCCATCTGGGCGACCATGGAAAGCACGCGTTCCTTCCGCTCGGCCTTGCCCTGGGGAAGGAGCGCGAGCTGGGAGACCTTGGCGGCCACGAAAAGCATGGCACTGCCGTTGGGGCAGGTAGCCGCGCAGGCTCCGCAGCCGACGCACTGGGCAGCGTCCATGGCCTCGTCCGCTATCTTCTTGGGAACTGCGATGTTGTTGGCTTCGGGCGCCTGTCCGGTCTTCACCGTGACGTAGCCGCCAGCCTGCATGATGCGGTCGAAGGCGGTGCGGTCCACGACGAGGTCCTTTATGATCGGGAAGGCCCTGACGCGGAAGGGTTCAATTGTGATGGTATCCCCGTCGCTGAAGCGCCGCATGCGGAGTTCGCAGGTGGTGTTGTGCTCGAAGGGACCGTGCACACCGCCGTTGATGACGATGCCACAGCTGCCGCAGATGCCCTCACGGCAATCGTGGTCGAAGGCGATGGCATCCTTGCCGACGGCAACCAGTCCCCGATTCACGACATCGAGCATCTCGAGCACCGAGGCCTCCGAGGAAATGCCCTTGGCCTCGTAGGTTTCAAAGCGGCCCTTGTCGCCGCGGTTTTTCTGTCTCCAGACCCTGAGTTTGAAGTCCATGTTCCGGCCCCTTACTTGTAGTTGCGGTTCGACGGGATGTCGTACTCGAAGCTGAGCTCGTCCTTGTTGAGGAGGGGAGCCGCGCCTTCCCCGGCATACTGCCACGCCGCCGCATAGGCATAGTTCTGATCATCGCGCCTGGTCTCGCCTTCCTCGGTCTGGTGCTCGACGCGGAAGTGGCCGCCGCAGGACTCCTCGCGGTGGAGGGCGTCGCGGGCAAGGAGCTCCCCGAAATCGATGAAGTCGGCCACGCGGCCTGCCTTCTCGACTTCCTGGTTGAGGTCCTTGTCCGAACCGGAGACCTTGAGGTCCTTCCAGAAATCCTTGCGTATTGTCTGGATCTCCGAGATCGCCGTCTCCAGGCCGGCCTTTTCGCGGGCCATCCCGACCTTTTCCCACATGACATGGCCGAGGCGGCGGTGGAAGTCGTCGGCAGGGACCTTCCCGTTGACGTTCATCAGCCTGTCGATGCCGACCCGGACTTCCTTGGCGCCCGCGGCGACCTCGGGAGCGTCGGCCTTGACAGCTTCGAACTTGGTGTCGGCCAGGTAGTCGCCCACGGTGTAGGGAAGGACGAAATAGCCGTCCGCGAGGCCCTGCATGAGGGCGGAAGCGCCGAGGCGGTTGGCTCCATGGTCGGAGAAGTTGGCCTCGCCGGCTACAAAGAGGCCAGGAATCGAGGACTGGAGGTGATAGTCGACCCAGAGTCCGCCCATCGTGTAGTGGACTGCGGGATAGATACGCATTGGTTGCTTGTAGGGATCCTCGTTGGTGATCTCATGGTACATGTCCATGAGGTTCCCGTACTTCTCCGCCATGACCGGCTGGCCCAGACGTTTGATGGAATCGCCGAAGTCGAGATAGACGGAGAGGCCCGTCTTTCCTACACCGAGTCCGAGGTCGCACATCTCCTTGGCGCGGCGCGAAGCCACGTCGCGGGGCACGAGGTTGCCGAAGGAGGGGTACATCCGCTCGAGGTAGTAGTCGCGCTCGGATTCGGGGATCAGTTCGGGGCTTCGGCCATCGCCCTTTTTTTTGGGCACCCAGACCCGGCCGTCGTTGCGGAGGCTCTCGCTCATCAGCGTGAGCTTGGACTGGTAGTCGCCGGAGACGGGGATGCAGGTGGGGTGGATCTGCGTGTAGCAGGGGTTGGCGAGGTAGGCGCCCTTCCTCCAGGCCTTCATGAGGCCTGAGACATTGGAGGCAACGGCGTTGGTAGAGAGGTAGAAGACATTGCCGTAGCCGCCGGTCGCCATGATGACGGCATTCGCCAGATGCGTCGTGACCTCACCTGTCACGAGATCGCGGACCACGATGCCCCGGGCCCTGCCATCAATTACGATGATGTCAAGCATCTCCTTCCGGCCATGTACCTTCACGCTGCCGTTCTTGACGTTGCGCATGAGGGCGGAATAGGCACCCAGGAGGAGCTGCTGACCGGTCTGGCCGCGTGCGTAGAAGGTGCGGGAAAGTTGTGCGCCACCAAAGGACCTCGTGTCGAGGCTGCCGCCGTACTCCCGGGCAAAGGGCACTCCCTGGGCCACGCACTGGTCGATGATGTTGCCGGAAACCTCGGCGAGGCGGTACACGTTGGACTCGCGGGCACGGTAGTCGCCGCCCTTGATCGTATCGTGGAAAAGGCGCCAGACCGAGTCGCCGTCGTTCACGTAGTTCTTGGCCGCGTTGATGCCGCCCTGGGCGGCGATGGAGTGGGCCCTGCGGGCCGACTCGTGGAAGGTGAAGCACTCGACGTTGTAGCCGAGCTCGGCGAGTGAGGCCGCGGCGGAGGAGCCGGCGAGGCCCGTCCCGACGATAATAACGGTGTATTTGCGACGATTGGCCGGGTTGACCAGCTTCATGTCGAACTTGCGGGTGGACCAGCGCTTTTCGATGGGCCCGGAGGGCGTCCTGGGGTCCAGTTTCATTTGATGCCTCCGAAGTACATGACGAGGGGGATCGAGGCAAAGCCCGCGGGGATGACGAGCCAGACAAGGACGCCCACCGCATCGATAAAGCCGCGATACTTCGGCGTCCTGAGCCCCAGGCTCTGGAAGAGGGCCTGGAAGCCGTGCTTGAGGTGGAAGCCCAGGATGATGAAGAGGACCTCATAGAGGACGATGATCAGGGGCTGGCTGAAGGCGGCGACAACAAGCGGGAACATGTCCACCGTCTCTCCTGCGAAGCGGCTCGCTATGAAGAATTGGATGATGTGCCAGACCAGGAAGGCGAGGATGGCGCTACCGGTGTAGATGGGCAACCTTGAGGCGAGCTTGATGGTCTTGGAAGTCCCCTTGACCGCATAGGCCTTCGGCCGCGCCATGCGGTTCATGAACCACACAAAACCGCCGAGGAGGAAATGGAGAATAAAACCCCCAAAGAGGATCCATTCGATCGGCCGCACGACAGGATAGGTCCCGAGGAACTCCGCGTAGCTCGAGAACGCTCCGTTTGAACCCGCAAAAAGGAAGAGGTTCATCGTGAGGTGGAAGGTCAAGAAACTGATAAGGAAGCAGCCCGTGAGGGCCATGAGCAGTTTCTTGCCTATGGAGGAAGAGAGGAATCGTAGTGCTCCTGACATCCTGTGGCCTTTTTCCCGGCGAGCTGCTTGGCTCCATACCGGCAGAGTGGAATAGAGTAGCACATGGGGTATCACGAAACGACAGTGCATGCAAGCTGAAAACCGAGGAGATAAAGTATCGTTTTCAAGTTCATCGGCCTTGGATAGGCTTATTTCGCCCATCCTGTGAGAGGCGGAGCCGAGCATTGGCTCCCAAATTTCCCTGCCGAAAGCATCGGCAGGAATGAGGGTTTCCCCCTCCTCCGCAGCCTTGTGGCTCGATATACGATGATCACCGGAGGGTCACATGACTAAAAACCAGGATCCTTCTTAGAGCGGGTATTGTTCGTAGGAGGACAACATGCGTGGGAAATATAGCAGGCTACTTTCAATAAGCTTGCTTTCATTGCTTATCAGTGCCCTGAGTCTAGGCTGCACGCCGGCGGTGGATCCAGGCACTCCTGATACACGCACCACTGCCCAGAAGTCGCTCGACGCGCTGGATTTAAGCCAATTCAGCTTTCCGGGAGTAGCCGCGGGTCAGGCACCTACGTCATTGACCTCTTCTTTCGTCGCTCCGACGATGACAGCCGATAAGGCATGGAAGCTGAGCTGGTCCTCGAGTTCCACCTTCATAAGCAAGATCGATCCCGTCTCAGGACAGGTCTTCCTGAATCTTCCAGACCCAGTCCCCGCTAATTCGACGCTCACACTGTCAGTGACGGCCACTCCAGCCAAGGCCAGCAGGGTTGACGCCACCGCTACCACGGACGGCGCCACCAAGGACTTCAATTTTACCGTAGCCTCTGACCTCACGGATCAGGCCATGGCGGACGCAGTCGCCACCGCTGTCAGCGGCAATCTGCTCGACTTTTCCGGCGCTGACAGCGCAAGCGCCGTCACAGGAAGTTTCAAGCTGCCGAAGACGGGCAGCTTCGACTCTGAAATCACCTGGGCAGTGACCGGCGACGGCGTGACCTTTGACCAGAGCACCGGCAAGGTGACAGTCACCACCCCCAGCGGAAGCGCAGCGTCGACAGCGACGCTCACTCCCACCGTCAAGAAGAAGAAGGGTGCGACGACCGTCAGCCCCACGACGCAACCGGCGGCGATCTCCATCAGCATCCCTCCCGTCACTCCCGACATTGCGGTCACCAAGGACCTAGACGCCCTGCCGGATATCGTGGCAAGCGCCCTCGCGGCAACCCCCGCATCAGGCAATCTCAGCGCCATCACTGACGGCTTCGCCCTGCCCGTCCTAGGCGATCGGGGCACCACCCTTACATGGACCTCCTCCGATGCCACTGTCTGTACGGTTGCCCAGACCCCGACAGCCTGTACCGTAGCGGTTAGCCCCAAGGCGGTAGATACGACAGTGACGCTCACGGCCGATGTAACCAAGCCCGGCACCACCAGCACAACGCCCACGAAGGGCACGGTCACGGTCAAGGTGAAGGGGGGCAGCGCATCTACTGGAACTAACTACACCATCACCTTCGACGCCAACACGGGGACGGGCACGATGACCGCGCAGACCGTGGCTTCGGCCGCCTCGGCGACGCTTTCCACCAACACATACATCGCTCCGACCGGCAAGGTCTTAAGTGGCTGGAACACGGTCGCTGCGGGAACAGGTACCGCATACACCGCAGGAGCGACGATCACCGGTGTGACAGCCAACTTGACCCTCTACGCGCAGTGGGTTTTCCCGGTCATCTACACGGTCAGCTTCAACTCGAATACCGGATCGGGAACCATGGCTTCCCAGACGGCTGTCATTGCCGTGGCCCTTACCCTTTCCACCAACACCTTCACTGCACCTTCAGGTAAAACCTTTGGAGGATGGAACACGGTTGCCGACGGGACGGGCACCGCCTATGCTGCCGGCGCTACAATCTCGGCCGGACTCAGCTCCAACATGGCGCTTTACGCGCAGTGGGGCTCTACGGTGGCCTTCAATGCCAACACCGGCACAGGTACCATGGCTTCGATTGTCGTGAGCGGGACGCAGGCAACCCTGCCGACCTCCACCTTCACGGCTCCTACGGGCAAGACCTTCCTGGGTTGGAGCGCGAGCTCTGCGGCCAGCAGCACCAGCAGTTACTACCAGGCCGGCACGCAAGTCTATGCAAGCGCTGTCCCCATTGCCTATGCGCAGTGGGGCTACCTCATCACCTTCGATGCCAACGGCGGCAGCGGCGCGGCGATGGCCAAGCAAGGATTCAATCCCTCCTATGCGTATGGCTATGTCGGTGCCTCCGTTTCGACCTTCACGCCTCCTTCGGCGACCCAGGAATGGGGTGGATGGAACACCAAGGCCGATGGCAGCGGCGTGAACGGCGCGACCGAGAATGGCTTTCCGTCGGGCGGCACCACCGCTGACGTCACGCTCTATGCCCAGTGGCAGCCAACCTGGACCGCTTCGACCGTCGCGGGCACGGTCGGGACCAAGGGAGTCGCCGATGGATCCGGGACGAGCGCGAGCTTCCAGATTCCGAATGCCATAGCCTATGACAGCGCCAACTCCTGCCTGTACGTGGCCGAGTATTACAAGAGTGGCTCGAGTTCCTACTTCCAGGCCATCAGGAAGGTCACGCAGGGCGCCACTCCCACCGTGACGACCGTGCTCACCAGCACGGCCGCCGCGACGTATTTCTCCGAAGTCCAGGCGATGACTTTCATGGCAGGCAAGCTCTATGTGTATGTGTACAGCTCGAGTTCGCCCAACTACCGCATCTATTCCATCGATCCCTCGAACAGCTATGCGATCGCATCGGCCATAACCATGTATGGCGGAGTCTCGGCCCAGGCCATGACCAATGACGGAACCAAACTGTATATAGCTCAATGGTCAGCCAGGAGTACGCAGGACTACACGTATACCGGTTTCATAGGGGTGCTCGCACCATCCGCATCAAAGACCAACTATGATAGTTCCTGGACCTATTCCAGCGCCTTATCCTTCGTCAACTCGATGACCTTCATGGGCGGCAAGCTCTATGCGACTGCTGGCAGCAACCTCTTTTCGATCGATCCGGCCAACGCCAGCAATAGCAACGCGACCGGTGACATGGGCTACCTGCGCCGCGATGCGACAGCCGACCTGTGGCGCGCAACAACCAGCGGTTACTACGGACTCGCCAATGACGGGACCAACCTGTACTTCCTTGCGAACGCGAACGTGGCGACTCCCAAAAGCACAAGCTACTCCAACGCATATGCCTCGAATTGCGTCTTCAGGTACAACCCGACGACCCTGGCCTGGAACCGCCTGGCTGGAGGCATGTACAATGTCACCGCAGTCACCGGTGGTGCCGGCTCCGCAGCGTATTTCAATCCAGGCGCTATCGCCCTTGGCGAAACCGTCTCGGGTAGTCCTGCGGTCTACGTGACCGATACAACCAGCTCTGTCATACGGCGTGTGATTGCGCCCTAAGAACACATAGACGGCGAAAGAACCCGGGAAGGATTTTCTCCTCCCGGGTTCTTTTTTGCACACCAGAGGGGTGGGTCACCGCGGCCAGCCCCCCGCAACATCCCCATGTAAAGGGAAAAATCCTGCATTATCATCCCTTTCAAAGGTGATATATGCCAATCGAGTCCTTTGTTCCTCTCATCCATGAAAACCAGAGCAGTATCACGCGTGTCGGGGGCACGCGTTGCTGCCTCGTCAACTGCCTGCTCGGACCTTCTTTCGCGGCCGATCAAGGTGGTGGTTGGGTTCAGGCAAAGCGGGAAATCCCGGCTCGGGGGGCCACCTCAGCGTCGCGTCCATGACCCGAAGCCTCGCGGCATTCAGTCCGCCGATAGAACAAGACACAATTATTAAGTATATCGCCAAGCTTCGCTCGGCCTATGCGTTTTTCGAAATAGGCCGATTCGGCTGGAAGTCAGGGCCCTTCCACGACACGACTAATACATACTACGCGTTCGATACCGGGCTATCGACCCTCTGCGCTCGCCCATCGAGAATAGGTCCTACTTTGTCATGAGCGCGATCTCTCTGAAGCTTCGCCGGAGGGGAATGCCCCCCCTTCGGCATGCTGGACAGCGGCTTTTGCCCGCAGGATGGTCGGAGTCTGATTTCCCTGACGGAAGCATCGGCTGGAATGAGGGTTTCCCCCCCCCCACACAGTGCTGGAGCTTGTTATACGATGCTGCCCGGAGGTTCCCATGCCTAAAACCAATTCCCTGGCGTTGTTGCCCTTGGCCTCTCTCGCTCTTCTTCTTGCCCTTTCCTGCACTCCGGCTGTCCCCTCTGGCGGTACGACTGATGTCCGGACAAAGGCTCAGCAAGCACTGGATGACGCACTCACCCTCGACATGTTCGACTTCAAGGACGGTGGAGGCGCGCTGACTGCCGTATCAGGCTCCTTTTATGCACCCCTTGAGACCAAGGACAAGGCTTTCAAGCTTTCCTGGTCCTCAGTCTCTCCCTTCGTCACCAAGATCGACCCGGTGTCGGGGCAGGTATTTATAAGGATACCGGACCCCATTCCGGCAGATACCACGGCGACTTTGACCGCAACGGCTACGCCGGTTGCGGCACGAGGAACCGAGGCGACCGTCGATGGGAATGGGGCTGCCAAGGATTTCAGTTTCACGGTGGCCACGCCAACTTCGGATGCAGCCATGGCCAACCTTGTCGCTGCCGCAGTGACTGGCAACCTACTTGACTTCTCCGGCAAGGATAGCGCAACCGCAGTCACCGCGGGTTTTTCCCTACCGCTCTCCGGCAGTTACGGTACAGAAATCACCTGGACCTCAACAGGTACGGGTGTCACCATCGATTCCAGCGGCAAGGTGAGTGTGACTACGCCAGCAACGGGAAGCGCAGCCTCAACAGCTACCCTTACGCCGACGGTCAAGAAAAAAAAGGGAGCCACGGCGACAACTTCAGCGACCAGCATCGAGCCGACCAAACAGCCGGATCCCATCACGATTACCATTCCTCCGGTCACCCCCCTGGTAGCTGTGACGAATGATGCTGCGGCAATCCCCGAAATCGTGACGGCCGCGCTTTCTACCGCAACAACCTCGGGCAGTCCCGCTGGCATCACCGGCAACTTCACGCTTCCAACAGCGGGTGACCGCGGTACAACCATTGCCTGGACCAGCACGAAAACAGATATCCTTACAATAGATCCAGTTACGAATATATGTACTGTGATTGCACCGGCTGTTGATACGGTAGTGGCCCTCGATGCGGTGGTCACCAAGGTCGATGGAACCACGCCCCAGACTGCCACCGGCTCGGTTTCGGTCAAGGTGAAGGGCGCGGCCAACGCCGCATCTACCGAGCTGGCCGCAGCCCTCGCTTCCTGCATGGTCAAGCCCGCGAGCGGAGAGCCACTCACGGCCCTCGTCTCCTCATTCACGGTAACCCCGGTTGCAAGTCCACTGGCCAATGGCGTGAGCATCGCCTGGAGCGCCAGCCCTGCCACTGCCCTGAATTTCGGCAGCGACGGGACCGCGAGCTTCGTCGCGACTGGCTCTGACCAGGCAGTGACGCTTACAGCCACCGTGTCCAAGACTGGGGCGACAAGCCAGACCAAGGCCTGGACACTCACAATTAGCAAGATCACCGATGCCGACATCCTCGCGGCTTCGACCGTCCTCGGAACCTCCTCCTTGGCTTTCACCAGCGGCGAAACCGCTACTACGGCCAAGAGCAGTTTCTCGCGCTCCCCCCTCGATGGAACTATTGACGGCAGCGTCCTAGTATGGACTGTCGAGCCAGCACCGACCACCAACATGATGCCGGTACTGTCGCTCTACCCGAAAGACATGCCGGTTCCAGGCTCGACCACACAAAGCACGTTCAACGTTGGCGCTTCCCAGACCATCAAGGACCAGGTTTCCTGGATCAAGGCAACGGTTACTAAAAACGGCAAGTCGGTATCGAAGACCTGGAATATTACGATCATCGCAAGGGCGGCCACTGCCTACGAGAAATTCACCGCAGACAAGACTGCGCTTACGGTCGAGGCATTCACCCTGTCAGCAGTGGACCGTGCCAACCTTTCCGCTGGAAATAACGGCGAAAAGTTGCTCAAAGCGGCCTCGGAATTCAAACTTCCAGTCTCAGGGGAATATGGATCTAGCTATAAGTGGGAACTTACCGCTTCGTATTCGCCCGTACCTGCCACACTCAATGCCGATGGGAAAACTGTCAATATCCAGGGGGGATGGTCTGACCAATCCATGACCCTTACTGCCAAGATCGCCGCGCCTGGTAAAAATATCGCGGACTATTCAGCCATCAATTCCACCGATTTCGCCAATAAGTCATTCAATATCACCTTCGCCAAGGACCCGGACTGGGAACGGATCATGTGGTGCTGGTTCCTGCTCGATCCATCCGACTTCATATTCAAAACCGGCGTGACGGCGACGAATCCGACGGGTAAGAACGTTACTCGAGGCAACAACTCGGGAACGGGCTCCAGTAGCAATGTCTTGACAGCCTACGATGACTTCGTCGCCCCTACAGGCGGATCCCAGCTTGGGAGTACATCAAGTAGTATGGGCACCCTGCCAACAAGCGTGGACATCAGCAAGGTAACGCTCACCTATTCAGTGGATAAGACTACGAAGCTCGCTGATAAGACCCATACCTCCGCAGACTATATCAGTGTCGATACGGATGGAAAGACAATCCATCTGACCCGGCCTGAGACCACTGACGTCCAAGCCGCGGTCCATGTAACCTTCACGAGCAACAGCAAGGTCTGGACGGCAGATCTGGATACCTATTCCAATTTAAATGTGCTTGTTCACCACACATGGGTCTCCAGTGGCAGTGAACTCACCATGCTGCCTGTACCAGGTGGCACCTTCCAGATGGGCAGCGCCAGCGCAGAAGCAGCATTGAGCGACATGAAGTCCGCAACGCCCGTGCATTGGGTCAAGGTATCGCCTTTCCTTATTTCGGAAACCGAGATTACCCAGAGGCTCTACAATGACAGCTTGTTCGCCAAGAATAACGCCTATGTCGCCACTCCCGATTCGGTGACTGGCTATGAACCAGTCCGCGTGAATATCTTCAAGGCGATGGAGTTCTGCAACGAGCTATCCGCACGCGATGGCTTCGACAAGGTGTACACGATCTCTCAGTCCACCTCGACAATGACAAGCGACTTTACCAAGAGCGGCTATCGCCTGCCCACCGAGGCTGAGTTCGAGTTCCTGGCGCGAAGCGACGTGGCGAGTACCAACGCGGCTCCTGGCACCGTTACCACAACTGATTTCCCCTGGGGCACCCCGCCAGGTAGTGCTATTGACAGCGCGGGATACAATACCTTTGTAGCAACAGTAGCGACCTATGCCTGGTATGCAGAACCCACTAGCGGCCATCCAACCTCAACCTTCCTCGTCAAGCCAGTGAAAACAGGAAGGCAACCCACTGCCTACGGGGTCTATGACCTCTTCGGTAACGCCCGTGAGTGGTGCAGTGATTACTACGCCGCCTACCCGACGGATGCTTACACCCAGTCCACGCCCCTAGTCGATCCGCAAGGCCCAACCAAGCAGCCCATCGACAGCTACCAGGTCACTCCCTTCGTCGTGCGCGGTGGAGGTGTCTCCCAGAACCTCAACGACACCACAAGCTACCAGAACCCCTTCGGATATCTCCGCTTCCTCGGTTCCGGCGTCCGGCAGAGCGCGGGTCAGAAGGTTTATGGGGGCGCGTACTCGAACCAAAATAGCAACGACATCGATATCGGCTTCCACATGGTGCGCAAGGCACCCTGATAGACACGTAAGTAATAGCCCGGCCGGTTTAGCCCGGCCGGGCTATTTTTCGCTTGGGCGGACAGCCCTACTCAAATTTGCACGCCTTGATGTTACTCGACGCTGCACTTCATCCTATTTCCTCCCGCCAATACCACTCGACAGTCCGCGCGCAGTCCAAGCGCCTGCCCCCGAAGACCCCTTGCAAAGTGATAAAACATCCATTGTCATCCCTTTCAAAGGTGATATATGCCAATCGAGTCCTTGGTTCCTCTCATCTAAGAAAACCAGTGCCGCATCACGCGTGTCGAGGGCACCCGTCGCTACCTCGCCGACCGCCTGCTCGGGGCCTTCCCTTCGCGGCCGTTCAAGCAGTGGTGGAAAACCTCGCCCGCCATATCCTGGCCAACCCCGGCCAGACCCTCACCGCGTCATTCGTCCAGGCAGAACCCTGGCTGTCAGCAGGGGAGTCCCTCCTCTTGGTCGAGGAAGGCGAAGGCGAGTTTATCGAGGCCGAGGGAGCGCGGATCCGGGTTGAGCCGGTCGCACGCTGGATGGCCGGAGGATGACTGGCCGACCTTGAGGTACTCTGTACGGTAATGCTTTTGTCCAGCCTTTCCTGGCGCAAGGCTCGACCATCCAAGGGTCATAGCACTCCCACTTCTTGACATCGCTAGCCTCCAATCAGATAATCTGATTGGAGGCTAGAATGATAGTAATGACAGTCACCGAATTTGCCCGCAACATGAAGGAAGTCCTTAACAGGATAGAATATAAGGGAGAAGAAGTGCACTTGGTCCGCAATCGCAAGCGCGTTATCAAGTTGCTGCCCGAAGCTATTGGCGCAAGCGCTGCCGATGTATTCGGAGACCTCCACGGCACTCTTCCCGAAACAGCAGCGACAAACTGGCTCAGCGATTCTCGCATGGCAGGGTTTCGCCAAGAACCGAGAGACCCATGGCTTGGCTGATCGATACCTGTCTCTGGATCGAGGTCGAGCGAGGCAGAGTGGGGCCTTCAGACATAGCGCGCTTTACAGGAAGCGACGATGTGTTTCTATCTCCAGTGACGATTTCCGAGCTTCAATTCGGCGTCGAAATGGCTACAGACGAGGGAATCCGGCAAGCCCGACAAAAATCGGTTGATGCCCTCAAGAAAAAACCTCTGCTCATCATCGATGATGGAACGGGGGCGATCCATGGTCGGATGTGCGCATCGCTCCGAAAGGCCGGCAAGCAATCCGACTACAGGATCATGGATCTCTGGCTAGCCGCCCAGGCGATCCAGCACAATCTTTCCTTGTTGACTTCGAATATCCGTGACTTCAAGGATATCCCGGGCTTGTCCCTGCTTGAATTCCAGGTGCCGGAGTCGATGCCCTCTACGAGCGGGACGAAGGCTGGGACATCCTCGTAACTGGTTCCAAGGCGCCCCTATTCCCCCCCGCCAGCGCAGTCGATCAGTATCTTCGTGACAGCCCCCGGCTCGGCATCCCATTCGGAAAAGGCCCGTGCAGCCTCGGCAAAGGGGAGGGTGCGGGTCACCAGAAGCTCCGCCCGTGAGCTGTCGGCCAAAAGCCAGGCTGCCGCCGCCTCGAAGTCCTCACGCAGCGCGTTGCGCGAACCCCGTATATCTAGTTCCTTCTGCACGAAGCGCCGCGTCTCGTAGCTCACCGGCTCCTTGGCGTAGCCTATATATACGACGCGGCCCGCAAAAGCAGCTGCCTCGACGCAGGCGCGGAAAGTTGCAGCCTGGCCGGCCGCCTCGATGAGGACAGGAGGACCCTCGCCGCCGTCGAGGGCCGAGAGGGCTTCGACGAGGTCGGTGCGACGGCCATCCATGGTATCCGCCGCTCCCAGGCGCCTGGCGAGTTCGAGCTTGCGCTGGTCGACATCGACGACGACAACCCGCGCTCCCCGCGCAGCGGCTCCCGCTACAGCGCCGATGCCGACGCCACCGGCACCAAGCACGACGACCGTCTCGCCTGCGACAATCCGGGCCCGCGAGGCTGCGTGGAAGCCCACCGACAGTGGCTCCACAAGGGCGAGTTCCCGCAGCCCGAGCCCCGGAACCCGCAGGAGTTTTCCGGCAGGGACGACGATGGAGGCTGCGAGCGCCCCGTCGCGCTGGACTCCCAGGGTCTGGTTATTTCGGCAACAATTAGGACGACCTGCCTTGCAGGCGCTGCAGGAACCACAGGCCGTGTAGGGTACGACGAGGGCTTCATCCCCGGGCTTCCATCCCTCCAGGCCTGGGCCGAGGGCCTCCACCACTCCCGCGACCTCATGTCCCGGGATGCGCGGGTAGGCCGCGAGGGCGTTGGCGCCCCTCCAGGTGGAGAGGTCTGAGCCGCATAGTCCGAGCCAGGAGACAGCGAGCCTGAGCTCCCCCGGGCCCGGTTGGACCACAGGTACATCGACGATCCCTCCCTGCCGGGGAGCGTCTATACGGAACGCTTTCATCGAAGGTCCTCCAGACGATAGGCCTTGATGGCACTCTGCCCGAGGACAGATGCCTTTTCTGTTTCGCTCAACGTTTCTATGAGAACCCGGAACGCTTCAAGCCACTGAAGGTAGCTCGTAGCCAGGAGACAGACAGGCCAGTCGCTCCCGAACAAAAGCCGCGAGGGGCCGAAGCTCTCGAGGAGGAGGTTGAAGACAGGCTGGAGCATCTCGACCGACCAGAGAGGACCAGACTCGAGGGCGAGGCCGGAGAGCTTGCAGTAGGCATTGGGCCGTTTCGCCAAGGCGCGCATGTCACGGGCCCAGGACTCGAAGGCGGGGGCCCCCCCGCTGAAATCCGGCTTCGCCGCGTGATCTAGCACAAAGCGCAGCATTGGGTGGGCATCGATGCAGGCGATGGCCATCGGAAGCTGAGCGGGCTTTATAAGGAGATCGTAGGCGATGCAGCGGGAGGGCAGGGCAGCAAGGCCGCGGGCGAAGTCCGGTCGGAGGAGAAACTCGGGATCGGCTTCATCCTGCACAACGTGTCGGAGAGCCACGAGCCGCGGTTCGCCCAGGCTGTCGAGGAGATCGCCGATCCCGGGCTCGGCGATGGGAGCCCAGCCGACGACGCCGAATATCCGTCCGGAGTCAGCGGCGAGTTCGAGCAGCCAACGCGTCTCCTCAAGGCTCTGTCGCGCCTGCACCGCTATCGTGCCGGACACGCCTGCCGCGTCGAGCTCCGCGTGGAGTTCAGGCAGCCCGAAATCCCGGCGAAGGGCCAGGTCGCCCTCCCCTATCCAGGGATATTCCTCGGACGAGTAGCGCCAGAGGTGGTGGTGTGCGTCGATGATCATAGTTGTTTTCATGGCAGGAACTCCAATTTGCTATCTATCAGCCCAGCCCCGGCGAGGTCCTTCCAGAGTGCATCCGGAACGCTCTCCATTCCCATCGCGACATTTTCCCCGACCCGGGCAGGGTCGGAGGTGTTGAGGGCTACGCTCGTAACTCCCGGAACGAGGCGCGCGAAGGCGACAGCAGCGTGGGCGGTTGTGACTCCGGCCCGCGCGCAGGCTGCGGCGTAGGCTTCCCTCCAGGCCAGGAGCTTCCTGTCCGCGGGATCCTGCGGTTCGATCTTCCGGTAGTCGAAGTAGTCGCCCCCCGTCAAGAAGCCGCCGTGGAAAAGCGCGGAGTCGATGACCGCCACCCCTTCGCGGGACAGTGCGGCGATCCAGTCCAGCAACTCCCGCGGATGCCGCAGCACCGTCAGCGAGCAGGCGAGCATGACATAGTCGAGCTTCACGCGTTGTGCGACCTCGCGAGCCACCCGCCAGTCCTTCGCGCCAATGCCGATAGCCTTGACCTCTCCAGAGGAACGAAGGGAGGCTAGCTGGGAGTAGGCCGCGATGACAGCCTCGAGCCTCGCGGCCCGGGCTGCCGGATCGGGACCAGCCGCGCTTATGAATTCGTCGGGATCGTGGACCGATAGGAGCTCGGCACGGTAGGGCGAAGCCAGGAGACGGTCCCCCTCCTCACGGCAGCGAAGGATGCCCTCCTCTGAAATGTCCTGCACCGCATCGTGCTTGAGCTCCTTCCAGACCCCCGCTTCGAAGGTCGGTTCGGCTCCTACCAGAGGCGCGCGGCGCCAGCCGAGCTTGTTGCTGAGCAGCACTGCGTCGGGGGCGACATTCTCTATGCGCAGAGAATGACCCAATTCCTCCAAGGCGAGCCCCGCTCCGTATTTTCCAGCACCATCGAAGACTGCCCTGCCCCTGGTATGGCGCAGGCATGCCGCGACTATCGCGCGCTTTTCAGCGACAGGCAGGGCCCGGTACAGGTTGCCCAAGGCGCTGATGCCGAAGATCACCGGGGGCAGGACAAGGCGGCCCGACTCAAAGCTGGCACCGGGCTGGATAGCGGCCGCTGCCAGAGCCGAAATTACCTTGGGAACACTGTCTGTCATGGAAGCTTCGGATTTCCCCGCTTGGCCGCCAGCGCAGCGTCGGCTTCCGGCGAGCCGTCGTAGAAGCTCCCGAACCACTTGTCCAGGGGGACGACCTCGACACCGAAGTTGACCGTAAACCTCCGGTGGTGGAGGTAGTGGAAGTAGTTGTCAGCGGACATCCCGCGCTCGCTTTTCCCCTTGCCTGCGAATTTGTGGAAGCCGGTGTGCCCGAGGGCGGGCGTGACACCTGCGTGCATGAGGTGGTAGATCGCATGGATGGGGTGCGAGGGAATGATCCAATTGATAACGACTCCGGAAAGGTAGAGGAGGTGTTCGACGGGGTGCATGGCCATGCCCGACCAGGGCCCGATGTTGATGTTCTTGTGGTGGAGATAGTGGGAGATATCATAAAGGGGCTTCCAGTGGCTGAGGCGGTGCACGAAGTAGAAATGCACCTGCCTGGCGAAGAGGACGAAGAGCATCATGAGGACGAAGTAGACAGGGTGCTCCTGGATGCTCACGTAGGGGATCAGCTTGTTGGCGTAGAGCCAGAGGGTCACCGCCTCCCAGGCAGTCCAGATGGTGCAGCCGCTGACGAAATTCCAGAAGATATTGTCCCAGGTCTGGTTCCGGAACAGGAAGCGCGCGTCGTCCCTGGCCATCCACTTGTCGGTGTACTTGAACTTCGTCCCCTGTCCCTTCATCACATAGAGCCTGAGGTGCAGCCCCCCGGCGATGACCAGGAGAAGGACAGCGTTGCGAAGGTAGATTTCGGCTATCCAGCCGGGGGCGAAGGTGACCGTCCGGTCGAGGCTCGGCGTGAACCAGAGCCAGGAACCCACTGCCAGCAGCGCCACGATGAGGTTGTAGGGCCACAGGAGGCCCACGGGCGCGAAGAGGTACTTCAGGATCTTCACCGGTCGCCAGGGCCAGGTGAACAGCGGGCTCGGCACCGGCAGGGAATCGGGCTTCCACTCACCCCGCGCATCGCGCTCGCCCCAGACCTCTTCCCCTGATCCGCCCTGAATGGTCTTCGATGTCTCTCCCATGACCCTAACCTCCTATCTGATCTTCCTGATCGAACCCCGATCCATATACCGCAACTTGGTCTTAATCACCAGCGCTTCCCGCTTTTGCCTCGTAATACTCTCCAGCATGATCTCCACGGCCATGCGGGTCATGAGCTCCGTATCGATCCTCATCGTCGAGATGCGCGGGAGGAAGGGCTGGGAATAGTCAAGGACATCGCCGGGAGCCACGATGGATACGTCTCGGGGAACGCTGAGTCCGAGCCTGCCTAGGGAGCCGATGATGCAGGCCGCGCAGTAGTCGTCGTGGGCAAGGATGGCTGTGGGGCGCCCGGGCCCCTTGAACAGCGCGGCGATCTTCTTTTCGAGCTCCTCGGGTTCCTCGAGCCGGCTAATGATATAGAGGTCTTCCGTCACCGGGAGGCCAGCCTCGTCCATGGCCTTCCTGAAGCCGTGCCTGCGCTCGTTCACTACCAGTGGCATCTTGGGGCGCTCGTATTCGGCGTAGGCGATCGAGCGGTGACCCGCGGCTATGAGATGGGAGGCGCCCTCGCAGGCACCCTGGATGTCATCGGCGAGCACAGAGCTGAAGCGGTCCTGGAAACTGCCGTTATTCACCACGATAAGGGGTACTTCGAGACGCTCGAGCTTGGGCACCACCCTCACATCGGTGTAATCCACGGCGAAGATGGCTCCCGAACGGTTGGCGCGGATCTCAGCGACAATGGTCTCTGCCTGCCAGCGGTCGTTCATGTGGATGACGAGGGGGTAGTAGCCCTTTTCTACTAAAAGAATCTCGAGTCCTGTAATTAAATCATAACTGAAATTCCAACTGAACCGGTCGGACTCACTGTGAAGAATAGTCACATAGCGGAAGTCCAGACGCCGGTCGATCACAATCCCTGGCCGCCTGTAGTTGAGCTGCTCGGCAATCGCTATAACCTTGTCGCTCATCAAGGAAGATATTTTTCCCTTGCCAGAGAGGACCATGGACACAGTCGCGACCGAAACGCCGGCGCGCTCGGCGATGTCACTCAGCTTGATTTCCTTGGCCATTGTCCAACATCATAGGAGGAGTTTTCCTGGCAGGTCAACAAAGAATTGAAACATCCGATTAAATAGATTAATTTTTCACTGAAATATTTGTGTTTTTTTATTATTCCTTGACAGATATTGCTCCCTCCCCTATCACTTCAATTATGGGCCTGCGTCCATTTCCAACACCGAGGAGGATTATGATGAGAATTGCGAAACTGTCAGCGACCCTGGTAGGCTTGCTTCTCTTGGGAGCTAGCACCGGACTCGCCGCGCAGACGACTGTCAACCTGATGCACGACAAGGGCGGCAACCCCGATTACCGGCCCTTCTACGAAGCCTTGGGCGTCGAGACCCAGAAGGCGGTCGGCGTCGGCATCACCCAGACCCCCAATCCCTCGACCGATGTCTTCATGTCCACCGTGCGAGCCGCCCTTCCCACCAAGCAGGCTCCTGAGCTCTTCACCTGGTGGTCCACCTACCGGATGAAGGACCTCATTGACCAGGGATTAGCCGCCGACCTCACTGACCTCTGGGACAAGCACAAGAAGGATTTCTCTGACGGAATCCGCCAGGCCTTTACCTTCAACGGCAAGGTCTATGGCCTTCCCTACTCTGTCGAGTACTGGGGCGTCTGGTACAACAAGTCCACTTTCAAGAAGCTTGGACTCTCCGAGCCCAAGACCTGGGCCGAGTTCCTCAAGGTCTGTGACGCCCTCAAGGCCGGTGGAGTGACTCCGATGGCCCAGAGCGTCCAGGGACGCTGGCCGACCTTCATCATGTTCGAGGAGATGGTCGCCCGCCAGGATCCCAAGCTCTATGTCGACCTCTGCGCCGGCAAGGCCAAGTACACGGACCCCAGGGTCAAGACCGCCTTCACCGTCTGGGCTGACCTCATCAACAAGGGCTACTTCACCGATCCCTCTACAGACCTCTTCTCCGACACTCCCCGCCTCTTCCAGCAGGGCGAGGTCGGCATGGTTCCCATCGGCTCCTGGTACTACACGACCCTCACCAGCAACGGCGTTGCCGATGCCGATTGTGGCTTCTTCGTAATGCCCCCGCCGAACGCCAAGGTCGGCAAGGTCGCAATCATGGAAGCTGCCCCCATCGTCGTCGCCAAGAACGCACCCGGCCTCGCCAACGCGAAGAAGGTTGTCGACTACATGATGGGCCCCGTGGGCTCCGCTGTATTGCCCAAGGCCCTCAACCAGTTCCCGCCGACCCAGACAGCCGACACCAGCTTCCTTCCCAAGGTCAAGGCTGACCTCGCGGCCATGCTCGTCAAGGACAAGTACCAGATCCTCAACCGCTACTGGGAAGCGACCCCGACTCCGATCTGTGAAACCGCCGTCGACAAGTTCGCCGAGTTCATCCTCGATCCATCCAAGCTCGACCAGGTCCTCAAGGACCTCGACAAGGTCGCCACCGACTACTGGTCTACGCACAAGTAAGCAGCCCTCACTCAAGGCCGCGCGGGAAACTCCCGCGCGGCCTTTTTCCGGCACTGAATGCGACACGTCACAATTATAAGGAGCCTCGAGTGCGCGCATCGCCGCGGACCAAAAAACATCATCAGGCCCTGAGCTACCTCTTGATACTCCCCGCCTTCGCCCTTGTCGTGGGACTGCTGCTCCTGCCCATGGCCCAGAATCTCTACTATAGTTTCTTCCAGTGGGACGGGATCTCGAAGGAGATCTTCGTTGGCCTGAAGAACTACCTTGCTTTTTTCGCGGACCCCAATTTTGCCCGTTCTTTCCTCAACACCCTGGTCTGGGTCGTTGCGACCCTGGCCTTCCCCGTGCTCGGCGGGCTCATCATAGCCAACTTCCTCCGGGGCCTCCGCCTCGGCAATCTCTTCAAGTCGATATTCTTCATACCACTGACGATATCCTTCGTAGCCACCGGCGCCATCTGGTCGAACATGTTCTCGCGGGACCTCGGCGTCCTCAACGGCCTCATAGCCCTGTTCATACCGAAGTTCAAGCTCAGCTGGCTGACCTCCGTGCCCCTCAACACTGTCGCCATGCTCTTCGCCTGGGTCTGGCAGCAGCTCGGCACGAGCATGGTCCTCTTCCTTGCCGGACTCTCGACCATCCCCCGCGATCCGGTGGAGGCTTCGATACTAGATGGCGCCAGCAAGTGGCAGATCTTCAGGCACGTCACCTTCCCGATGCTCCAGCCGGTCACCACCGTCGTCATCACCATGGCGATGGTCAACTCCTTCAAGACCTTCGACATCATCTACGTGATGACCAGGGGAGGGCCGTACCGCTCCTCGGAGACCCTCGCCATCACGATGTTCCGCGAGACCTTCACGATGTTCAACATGGGCTATGGCGCGGCCATCTCGGTGCTGCTGTCGATCCTGGTCATCCTGGTGTCTGTTTTCTACATCAAGAACATGTGGAAAAAAGACCTTCTGTACTATTGAGGCAGCCATGAGAAAGACACTCGCCCGCACAGCGGTCTACGTCGCGATAACCCTTCTGGCCCTCGCCTGGCTCCTGCCAGTCGTAACAACACTGTTCATTTCCCTCAAGACGCCGCAGGACTACGTCTCCTCGAAATTCTATGCCCTGCCCAAGGCCTTCGGCTTCCTGGTCAACCTCAAGGCGGCTGCCGCCCAGTACAAGGTCCAGGACCATGTACTGTCCTCGCTTTTGTATTCCACTGTCGGTGCTGTTGTAGCCATCCTCTGCGCCTCGATGGCGGGCTACAGCATAGTCCGGCTCAAGCCCCGTTTCAATTTTGCCCTCTTCCTCATCATATACTCGGGGACTATCTTCCCCTTCCAGATGTACCTCATACCCATCTATAAACTTTACAATTCCCTCGGTCTCTACGACACGAGGATCGGCATGATGCTCGTCTACTCGGCCATCTGCATACCCTTCGCGCTTTTCGTGTTCAGGGGCTTCTACACCACAATACCGAGGGAGATCGAGGAAGCGGCCAAGCTCGACGGCTGCGGCCCCATCCAGACCCTGTTCCGCATCTTCGTGCCCAACTCCAAGGCGCCGATTGCAGTCGTTGCCCTCTTCCAGGCGACCTGGATCTGGAACGACCTCCTCTTCGGCATGGTGCTCACCCGCAGAGAATCCATACGCCCCGTCATGGTCGCAGTCGCCAGCATGATGGGCTTCGGTGGCTCGTCAATTCCCCTCCTCATGACCGTGGTCTTCATGGTCTCGATACCGACAATCGCACTCTTCGTCTTCCTCAGGCGCTACTTCATCTCGGGCATGGTCATGGCCTCGGCCGACCAGTGACCCGGAACGAAAGGACACAACTATGACCAGCAGGGAAAGGGTGTTGGCCGCACTCGACCACGGAACCGTGGACCGCGTCCCCGTGGATTTCGGCGGCCACCGATCGAGCGGCATCATGGCCATTGGCTACGCCAGGCTTCGCAAGGCCCTCGGCCTCCCCGAGAAGCCCATCCGCGTCTATGACGTCGTGCAGCAGCTTGCGGTCGTCGACACTGACGTGCTCGACCGCTTCGGTATCGACACCGTCGAGCTGGGCAGAGGCTTTTCCCTCGGCGACGCCGACTGGAAGGAGTGGGTCCTCCCCGACGGCACTCCCTGCCTCGTACCAGCCTGGGCAGATCTCCGCCAGGATGGCGGGGATTGGTGGCTCTACAACGCCGAGGGCAGGAAGGCGGGGGTACAGAAGAAGGGATCCCTCTACTTTGAGCAGGTTTACTGGCCCTACTCCGAGGGCATTCCCGAAAACCTCTCCGCCCTCGACCAGGCCATCGCCTCGGTGCAGTGGTCTACCGCGACGCCGCCCAATCTTGGGCGCGTGGGCATCGCGGAGCTCGCGGCAGGAGCCAGGGCTCTCCGCGCCTCCACCGACCGTGCGATCATCTTTCTCTTCGGCGGCAGTTTCTATGAATTATCACAATATCTCTGCGGCACCGAGAACTTCATGGTGCTCATGGGCACCGAGCCCGAGGCGGTGAACCGCCTCCTCGACGCCCTCCTTGAGTCCCACCTGGCCTCCCTGCGCACATACCTCGGCGCCTTCGGAAAGCAGGTGGACATCGTTCTTTTCGGAGACGACTTCGGCATGCAAACCGGCCTCCAGATGTCCCCCGTCATGTATCGACAGTACTTCAAGGAGCGTGAGCGGAGGCTGTGGGGCGAGGCCAAAAAGCTCGCTCCCGTCAGGACCCAACTCCACTGCTGCGGCGGGGTCAGGGCGATACTCGGCGACTTCATCGACGTGGGGCTCGACTCGATCAACCCAGTTCAGACCAACTGCGCGGGCATGGAAGTCGCGGGGCTCAAGCGTGATTTCGGCACGGGCATCACCCTCTGGGGCGGCGGTTGCGACACCCAGTCAGTCCTGTCCAGGGGCACAGCGGCCGAGGTGAGGCGCCACGTCCTTGAACGACTACCCCTCCTCATGGCAGGCTCAGGCTACGTTTTCCAGCAGATCCACAACATCATGGCCAATGTCGCGCCAGAGAACATAATTGCGATGTTCGACGCGGTCGCTGAGCATAGCAACAGGATGGTGAAGTCATGACCTCAATAGAACGAATCCACGCCGCCCTGGAGGGCAGGCCCGTCGACAGGCTGCCCGCCCAGCCCATGGTGATGATGTTTGCGGCCAAGCACGCGGGCATGGAGTTCATCGACTACACCAAGGACGGAAGGAAGATGGCCGAGGCCCAGCTCCGCGTGGCGGAGGACTTTGGCCTCGACTGCCTCCTTACCTGCTCGGACCCCGCCCGCGAGGTCATCGACATCGATGGCGAGGGCAGCGTCGACTGGTTTTCCGATCAGGGGCCGGCGATCAACGAGTCACGGGCGGCCCTCACCGACAAGCTCAAGCTCAAGGGCTGGAAGGTTCCCGATCCCTGGAAACCCGGGCGCATGTTCGACCGGATCAATGCCATCACAATCATGAGGGAAAAGGCCGGCAAGGGCATGTCCATCGTCGGCTGGGTGGAGGGCCCCCTGGCCCTCGGTGCCGAACTGCGCGGCCTCAACAATGTCATGGTGGACTTCATCGACGACCCGGCCTTCGTTCGCGACCTCCTGGACTTCACCGCCGAAACGGCCATCCAGTACGCCTTCGCACAGATTGCCGCAGGCGTGGACACCATCGGCATGAGCGACGCTGCAGCCAGCCTCATCGGCCCGCCTCTCTACCGGGAATTCCTAGTAAAGCGACAGGAGCGCGTCCTGTCGGCCATCAAGGCCAAGCATCCCGAGATCCTCACCCGCCTCCACATGTGCGGCAACACGACCTCCCTCTTCGACCAGATGAAGACGCTTCCCGTGGATATCTACGAGATCGACTTCGCAGCTAAATTCTCCGAGGCGCGCGGCGGCATCGGAGAGGGAAGGACCCTCTGCGGGAATGTCTCGACTATAACTGATTTGCTCGAGGGCTCTCCCGACACGGTCTACGAGGCCTGCAGGAGCTGCCACGAAGCAGCCGGCGCCAACTATATCGTCGGAGCCGGCTGCGAAGTCTCCCCCCTCACGCCACCGGAAAACCTTCGGGCCATGATTGCCTACGCCCGCGAGCATACCAACGCCTAGATAGGGCGCGCGGCCTAGCGCCTCTCGAGGCGCCAGGCTGCCTCGTTCCAGCGGATTTCCTTCCGTAGCTCGGTCGGGTCAGTCTTGGCATCGATCAAGAGGAACTCGATTCCAGCCATCTCGGCCCAGTCGCGGAGCCACTCGGTCTTGACTACGCGGGAATAGCCCGTGTGATGGGCACCGCCGGCGATGATCCAGGCTTCGGCTGCGCGCTCGAGGTCCGGGCGCGGCTTCCACAGGACACGCGCCACGGGGAGGCGGGGCATGGGGGCGGGAGCGGCTACAGCGTCCACCTCGTTGGCGATCATGCGGAAGCGATCGCCGAGGTCGATCAGGGTCGCGTTGAGGGCGGGACCCGAGTCACCCTCGAAGACGAGGCGGGCAGGATCGGCCTTGCCTCCGATGCCCAGGGGATGCACTTCGAGACGGGGCTTGCCTGCAGCAACGCTCGGACAGACCTCGAGCATGTGCGCGCCCAGGACGATCGAGGCTCCGCTCTCTCCCGCTGGCCCGAAGTGGTAGGTGTAGTCTTCCATGAAGCTCGTACCACCGGGTAAGCCCGCGGCCATCACCTTCATCGCGCGAACGAGGGCTGCAGTCTTCCAGTCGCCCTCGGCGCCGAAGCCGTAGCCATCGGCCATGAGCCGCTGGACTGCGAGGCCCGGTAACTGGGCCAGGCCGTGGAGATCCTCGAAGGTCGTGGTAAATGCACCGAAGGGCGAGCCCCCTGCGCCAGAAAGGAAGGAGCGGAGGCCGAGCTCGATGCGTGCCTGTTCGCGCACCCGTTGTGCGCCCTCGCCCCCGCCTGCCGCAGCCGCAATCTCGTACTCATCCGCGTAGACCCGCGTTAGCCGATCTACTTCCGCCTCGGAGACCTCCGAAACCGCGCGGGCGAGCTCCCCTATACCCCAGCCATTGACCGACCAGCCAAAGCGCAGCTGCGCCTCGACCTTGTCGCCCTCGGTGACAGCCACCTCGCG
Organism: uncultured Spirochaetota bacterium; assembly: GCA_903821875.1. GTDB lineage: Bacteria > Spirochaetota > Spirochaetia > Treponematales > Rectinemataceae > CAIJMU01. Next base: position 6,726 of record CAIJMU010000016.1, on the reverse strand, counting down.
CATATTGTCGCCAAAGCGCGCAACGCGGAGCTTTTTCCCGTCGGCGACAGCTGCCGCCGAACGCATCCAGCCACCGAGCCTTTCGACGAGGGCCGGATCCTGCCAATGCCCGACAATGACCTTTCGGGGCAGGCGAAGGCGTGCTCCGATAAAGCCGTGCTCACGGTCACCATGGGCCGACTGGTTCAGGTTCATGAAGTCCATGTCGATCGAGGCCCAGGGAATGTCACGATTGTACTGGGTATGAAGATGGCAGAGGGGCCGCCTGAGTTCAAGGAGCCCGGCGATCCACATCTTGGATGGGCTGAAGGTATGCATCCAGGTCACGATTCCGGCGCAGCGCGGGTCGGCGTTAGCCTCGCGGGCCAAGGCAAGAATCGCATCGCTTCCCTTCATCACCGGCTTCCAGACGAGATTGCAGGGGAGGGCCACACCCAGTCCCGCCGCCATCGCCTGGGAATGCTCGGCTACCTTTGCTAAGGTTTCGGGGCCATAAAGATCCTGGCTCCCCGTGACAAACCAGATGTCATACTGCTTAAGATCCATCATGATTTCGCACCTTTCGTGGCAGTCTCGACAAAGGCGCCGAGGGCCCTGTATTCGGCATAGAGCCGGTCATAGACAGCGTGTTTAATTGGGTCTGGTTTCCATACCTTCTCCACGCGCGCACCCATGGCCGCCTGGGCAGCAGGAAGCCTGTCGTAGAGGCCGGCGACCACCGAGGCAAGCATGGCCGCACCGAGGGCAACCGACTGGTCACCCTCCTGTACGGAGATCTCGAGGCCGAGGACGTCTGCGCTGATCTGCATCACGAGAGGGCTCTTTTTTGCGACCCCCCCGACGGCCGCAACGCGCTCGATGACCAGCCCCTCCTCACGCATCCGCTCGACAATGGCTCGGGAACCGAAGGCGGCAGCCTCAACCAAGGCGCGGTAGATCGCAGGCGCGTCGGTTCCGAGGGTGAGACCGGTCAGTGCCCCCTTGAGCCCCTGGTCAGCGTCGGGAGTCCTCCGGCCATTGAGCCAATCAAGAGCAATTATGCCCGATTTCGCGGGGTCGATCCCGAGGGCAGCCGCCTCGAGGGCCGGGAGGATGACATCCTCGAGGGCGCGCCGCGAGATGTCCAGGGAGCCACGAGCGTTCCCCTTGGGGACGATGCTCGGTATGGCCCTGAGCGGCCAGGACAGGAGGTCGCGGAACCAGGCAAAGACATCTCCGAAGGCGGACTGGCCGGCCTCGTAGCCGATCATCCCCGACATCACCGAGCCATCCACCTGGCCACAGATACCTCGCACTGTTTTTTCCGCTCCAGGAGAGGCTGGGAGGGGACCGAGCATGATGTCGCAGGTACTAGTACCCATGATCTTGAGGAGGGTTCCAGGCGCAACCCCGCCACCGATGGCACCGACGTGGGCGTCGAAGGAACCAACTCCTACTGATATTCCGGCAGGCAGGCCGAGTCGCCCAGCCCATTCGGAGCAAAGCTTTCCGAACCCGGTTTCAGCTGTCCAGGTTTCAGTGCCGAGGGAGGGAAGGAGTTCGGCGAGTCGGGGATGGAGGAGGGCGATAAAGGCCTTGTCAGGATAGCCGCCCCAGGATTCGTGCCAGAGGGCCTTGTGGCCTGCTGCGCAACGGCTGCGTTTCCACGCGGCGGGATCGGTCGATCCTGTCAGGAGGGCGGGCATCCAGTCACAGTGCTCGACGATGGTCCGAGCCGTGGAGGCGACTGACGCGTTGGTCGACACCACGTGGAGGGCCTTGGCCCAGAACCACTCGGAGGAATAGATGCCCCCCTCATAACGCGTGAAATCCACCCCACCCCAGGAGCGGGCCAGGGTGTTGATCCGCGCCGCCTCATCAAGTCCCGTATGGTCCTTCCAGAGGATGAACATCGCGTCCGGTTCCTCGGCAAAGGCCGCTGTCAGGGAGAGGGGCTTCCCCGAAGCGTCAGCAAAGCAGGGCGTCGAGCCTGTCGTGTCGATGGAAAGCCCCCGGATCCGGCTTGCTATTTCAGATCCCGCCTCGACAAGGGCCGCCCTGACCGAGGCTTCGAGGCTTTCGATATAGTCGAGGGGGTGCTGGCGAAACCTGTTGGTGGAAGGATCACAGTATGTGCCCTCCGCCCAGCGGCGATAGGCGCTCACCCCGCTTCCCACGAAGCTTCCATCAGCGGCATCGACGATGACAGCACGGGCCGAATCGGTCCCATAGTCCACGCCGAGCACAAAATCCCTTCCTTTAGCTTTCATAGTACCTCCCCCCGCTCGACCGTTCCCGGTGGCAGGTTTCCTTGTCGTTTTGGGCGCTCGTCACGGTGACGCCATTTCGAGGAATCCACAGGATTCCGGGGCTAGCTCAGAATAGGTTACGGACACCGTAATCGGCAAAAATAGCATCCGAAGAAAGCATCGGCAGTCCTTCATGAAGCGCCTGCGCGATGATGAGGCGATCGAAGGGATCCGTATGGAGCTTCGGTAGTCCAGGCAATCCCGAGACTTGCTCATAGGTTATCGGCAAGAACGCTATTGCGTTTTCAACAAGCTGCGCCCGGAGATATCCGACCGGGTCTCGGTCGGATATCTCGAGCTTTCCCGTACCAATTTTAATGAACATTTCCCAGAGGCTGGCCATGCTCAGAAAGAGCTGGTTCGAGTCGTCGAGATACAATCGACGGGCAGAAGCGCTGAGGCGAACATCATCGGTGAGTATCCAGAGAAAGACCTTCGTGTCGAGCAGGATCCGCATCAGACATAGTCCTCGAATCCAGGGGGAAGCTCATCGAAATCTTGGCCCATCCTGATCTTCCCCTTCGCCGCACCTATCGTACGCCGGGAAGCAGGCTGTTCGAGGGCGACAAGCCTCACCAAGGCCTTGTTGCGGCGGGCGATGATGACCTCCTCACCGGATAGGGCATTCTCGATCAGCTTTGAGAGGGTAGCCTTCGCCTCGTGGATTGTGACGGTGCTCATGTCTCCAATCTAAATGTGACCAACAAGGATAGTCAAGTCGTGGAGGAGGCAAGCGGCAGCATCCGGCCTGATGCATCTGCCACATCCCAGCCCACCACGTTGCGTTCGACTTCATCAAAGATGATCCCGATCTGGTACAGGGGCAGCACCGTACCGGTGGCATCTTTCCGCCCGCGGTATTTTGCGGCGTAGTTCTTCCGCAAAATCTGGGCAAGAGGAGCCTCGTTGCCACTCTTGTCCAGCCCCTTCACCTTGAACTCGAAGATCCAGATGCCCTTGGGACCGATCACCGAGAGGTCGATGCGCCCCCGGTTCATCACATCCTCGGGGATCACCGTCAGTCCCAGGCTGGCAAAATAGGCGTAGACCACGCTGGCGTAAAAGCCTTCATAACTGGAAATAGTGTTCTTGCGGTAATTATCCAGGGGAATGGAGGCGAAAAAGGCGGTAAAAAGCTCGCGAAGGCCTTCGCTGTCTCCTGCATCGAGTATGTCCCGCAAGCGGTTGCGGTTGGTGGTGGGATTGCTGTTGTCACCGGTGGATGTATCCAGGCTGAGCCTGGAAAAGGCCGAGCGGACTTCGAGATTTGGAAAGCCCAGGCGGTACCGGGTGCCTTCCACCGGATCGTCGATGACTTCTTTGATGGTCAGATAGCCGGTCTGGAACAGCATGACCGGCAGGCTCATGGTCTCGGGCTCGAAGCTGTCGGAAAGCTCCGCACCGATCTGCAATGTGTCCAGTTCCGGCAGGCTCCGGGGCTGCTCCTTCATCATCTTGATCAGGAAGCTCGGCGTGCCTGTCTCGAACCACCAGGGGTGAAGTCGTTGATGGTAGCACAGCTGAAGTATGTCAAAGGGATTGTAGACGCCCTCGGCACCCCAGTTGTAACCATTGTACCAACTGCGCACGGTTTCAGGGCTGAATTTGGTTAGCATTGGTGCGAAGATGGAGTCCACATCAGTCTGGGTGTAGCCGCAAATCGGGCCAAAGTAATCGTTGAGGGTCAGGTCGTTGAGCTGGTTCAGACCGCTGAAGACGCCGGCCTTGCTGAACTTGCTGACTCCGGTGAGGAAAACAAAGCGCAAGAACTCATCGGCGTCCTTGAGGATGCCGTAGAAGCTCCGCAGCTCCGTGCGCATGAGGGTCGAAAGCTCGGTGTCAGGCAGGGCATCCAGTATCGGTTTGTCGTATTCGTCGATCAGGACCACGACAGTAGCCTTGTGCTTTTCGAAGGCAGCTTCTATCAATTCCCGGAGAGTCAAGGACGGCAGGGTCTCCTCAAGGGGCGGCAACTCCAGTTTTTTAGCTTTAGAGGCCAGTTGAAAGGCAAGGCTCTGCCGCAACTCGTCCACATTTTTATAGCTCCCCGTACCGAAGCTGAGCTTGATGACCGGATGGGTCTTCGACCAGTCCCACCCAGACTCAGGGCTGTCCAGATACAGGCCACTGAAGAGCTCCCGCCTGCCGGAAAAAGCCTGCGCCATCGTGTCGACGAGGAGGCTTTTTCCAAAGCGCCGGGGCCGGGACAGGAAATAGGGCTTCCCCATGCTGGCCATCTGGGCAATGAAAGGCGTCTTGTCGATATACACGTAGCCTTCGCTGCGCATGGTCACAAAGCTCTGGATGCCGATGGGTAATTTCAGGGGGCTCACCTGGGCATTTTAGGTTTTTTGGTCTGGGGCGTCAACGCAGCTGCGTTCCGAGCGGAAGGCGAAGCAGCCTGGTGCTTTCGCCTTCGAGCAATGTCAATAGGCATCCGGGCGAGAGCGGCCTATCGATAGAGTCAGCTAACTTGGGCAAGCGCAGGGCGTTGAGCCACCTTTTCCACTGACGTTCATTACCTCCGGCAGGTAGTTCATGTGCGGGTTTACGTATCTGCGTTGCGACCCCGGCATTTCAAGCTTATTTTATCGAACCGCCCTGCAAGGAGCAACCATGAGACAAGAGAAACTGCTGTGGATAGCGCATAACCTGAGCGACAAAGGAAGGATGAGGGGGGTCCGGATAAATTCCCGGAGTCTCCTCTTTTTCCTCGTACTAGCTGGCATATGTGGTGCTGTCTCCGCGCAGGGCAGGGGGGAAGCCATCCCCCGCTTCGGTATAGGTCCCTATTTTAACGCCGGCATTGGCAGCAATGGCCCAGGCGCGGTGCCGGGCCTTACAGTCCTTCTTGACCGGTTCCCGGTAAAGGTCCACATCGGCTATTGGGATCAGGTCATCGACGTGGTCTCCTCGGTTGACTGGCTTCCACTCGAGTTCGCATTTGGCAATTCCGGCTTCTCCTGGCACCTTGGTCCCGGAGCGTACTTCGGCTGGACCAGCAGTTTCGGCGCAAGCCCCTACAGGGCCTTTGCGGCGGGAATGCGGGCAGTCGTCGAAACTCGAAAGGTCTTCTTCGACAGCTATGAATTCTATTCCGGCATTACCCCTTCATACGGAATAGGAATCCTCAATGGGTTCCGGACCTCGATGTGGACCATCGACGTCGAGGTCGGGCTCCGCTACCTGCTGTTCCAGAGCAACCCTCACAAGTCCGCAGTTCCGGCGCGCTAGCTGAAACAGGGAATAGGAGACAACATGAATGCACTCGCACGACCCACAACGGTACTGCAGCTGACGCTGGCCAGCTTTTTCCTTCTCTTGCTGGTTGCCTGCCGCTCGCCCTACATGCCGCAGCCGATGCTCCTGGTCTCGAGTGATCGCACCGAGCTTGCCGCTACGAGCTTTGAATTCGCGGCTGCCGACACCAGCGAGACTACCACGAAGGATTTCACACTCCCGATCAAAGGAGCATCAGGGAGTGTCATCACCTGGATTTCCAACCACCCTGAGTTGCTTTCAATCGCATCGAACGGCAAGGTGACCGTGATTCAGCCACCCGCAGACACTCAGGTGACCCTGACCGCAACGATCGCCAGCAACGGAACTTCCACGACAAAGACCATCATACTTATTATCAAACAAGGCCAGAGTCACACGGTTGCCTACGACAGCCAGTCGGCAACATCGGCGGCCAGCCCTGCCACCACGACCGTGACCGGTCCGACCACGACAGTCGCCACCCTGCCGAGCGACCCGTCAAAGACCGGCTACAGTTTTGGCGGATGGTTTACGGCGACCAGCGGCGACGGCAGCCAGTTCTTGGCAACTACTACAGTCAGCGCGGATATTACTGTCTACGCCAAGTGGACGGCCATTGACGGTGATGGTGGCGGTGACGGTGGCGGTGGCGATACCACCACGACCAGCTACACCGTCTCCTTCGACTGCCAGGGAGGCAGCGCCGTAGCATCGGCTGCCATCGCTTCTGGCGCACTAGTGAGCACGCCGACGCCGTCAACACAGACCGGCTACAGCTTTGGTGGATGGTATAAGGAAGCGGCCTGCAGCACTTCCTGGGACTTCGCGACCGACAAGGTGACAGCCGCTTCGACGCTCTACGCCAAGTGGGTCGCGATAAGCCACACGGTGACCTACGACAGTCAGTCGGCGACGACGGCGGCCAGCCCGGCAAGCTCAACTGTCACTAGTCCATCCACGACTGTCTCCGCGCTGCCGAGCGACCCGGCCAAGACTGGCTACAGCTTTGGCGGATGGTTCACCGCAATCAATGGCGGCGGCAGCCAGTTCCTGGCTACCACTACGGTCAGAGCAAGTCTTACTGTATATTCCAAGTGGACCGGCATCTCCTACGCCATCACCTACAACCTTGACAGTGGCACAAACTCAGGTTCCAATCCCGCGAGCTATACCATCG
>CAIJMU010000015.1 GCA_903821875.1 uncultured Spirochaetota bacterium | reverse complement strand
ATACGAGCATATTCAATTCCGATCTCTCGATAACCGACTGGCTGAAGGGCGAGGCCGGGTCGGATGATGACACCTACATCCGCTCCTTCCTTGGTCGGATGCTCTTTTCAGGCGACGAGGCGCTCAAGCCCATCCGCGTCCTTTCAGGAGGCGAAAAAGTGCGCTGCCTCCTCTCAAGGCTGATGCTTTCAGGTGCAAACTGCCTCATGCTCGACGAGCCGACCAATCACCTCGACCTCGAGGCCATCACCGCCCTCAACGATGGGCTTATCGAATTCGGCGGAGTGCTCCTGTTCACAAGCCATGACCACGAGTTCATCACCTCGATCGCGAACCGGATTGTAGAGATCTGTCCCGGTGGGATCATCGACCGCTGCATGGCCTTCGATGACTACCTCAAGGACAAGCAGGTATCAGAGTTGCGTGACCAGTTCTACCACGGCCACGTGCTGGCAGAGATGTAGTTCCCCTCCGGCTTTCCTTGACGCCGAGACAGTGGCCACCTATCATGAAGCCGCGCAGACATGCGCTACATCATGACAGGAGGCTCTGAGATGAAGAAATCTTTCTTGGCTGCGATCGCCCTCACGCTCGTCGCCCTGACTCAGGCATTTGCCGCCGATCCGACGGTTCGGTTGCTCACCGACGCCACGGGCATCGACGACAAATCATTCAATGCCGCAGCCTGGCGCGGAATCCTTGATTTCTATGGCGATACCTGGGCAAAGCAGAGCAAGCGTGGCAAGGCCTATGATGTCGTTACCGCCCAGACCCAGGACATGTATGTTCCGAACCTGAAGCAGGCTTCGGATGAGAAATATGACCTTATCATCGTGACAGGATTCACCTGGGCCGATGCCCTCTCCGAGGTCGCCAAGCTCTATCCCGAGCAGAAATACATGATCGTAGACGTCGACTGGGTCGGCGATCCCAACGTCATGCAGGTCACCTTCTCCGAACACGAAGGATCCTTCCTTGTCGGAGTAGCCACTGCGCTCAAGGCCAAGGCCGAGGGCATCAAGGACCCGAAGTTCGGATTCATAGGCGGAATCCCCGGGCCGGTCATCACGAAGTTCGAGGTAGGATACGTGATGGGCATCCTCTCGGTGCTTCCCAAGGCCAAGATTGTCGATTACTACGCCAACGACTGGGGCAAGCCCGAACTTGCCAAAGCCCAGGCCAAAAACTGGTATGACTCCGGGGTCTATGCCATCTTCTCCGCTGCCGGCGGCACAGGCAATGGAACGATCGCCCAAGCCAAGGAATACAGGACACAGGGCAAGAAGGTCTGGGCCATCGGCGTCGATTCCGACCAGTATGCCGACGGAATCTACTCCGGTACCAAGTCAGCCGTCCTCACTTCCATGCTCAAGCGAGTCGAGACGGCCTCAAAGGTTTCGATCCAGAACGTGAAGGCCGGAACCTTCAAGTCAGAAGTCCTCGTCCTCGATACCAAGGCAGATGGAGTCGGTTTTGCGACCTCCAATCCCGAACTCGACAAATCGATCGTTACCCAGGTCGAACAGGTCCGCAAGAATATAATTGCCGGTAAAGTCAAGGTTTTTGCAACCTACGCAGAGGCCAAGGCTGCGGGCAAGGTCCCCGGCGACCTCCAGGCGAGCGACAAGTAATCAGGAACTGCATCGACAAGCCGCGGGGTTGGGCACAATGCCATCCTTGCGGCTTCCATGAGGGAGCCGGGACAGAAGCCAGAGATGGCCTCGCCGCGGCTCCCCCTTCGAGCGAGGAAACATGAACGGCACCGAGGGCCCCTACGCGATCGAGATGGTGGGGATACGGAAGGTATTTCCCGGCATAATCGCGAATGACGGAATCGACCTCCGCGTCCGGAACAATGAAATACATGCGATCCTCGGGGAGAATGGTGCGGGAAAGTCCACGCTCATGTCCGTTCTTTTCGGGCTGTACGCTCCTGACGCGGGGATCATCAGGATCCACGGCAAGGAAGCGTCGATCCACGACCCCAATGATGCAAGCTCCTGCGGCATCGGGATGGTGCATCAACACTTCAAGCTGGTTCGTCCCTACACGGTTGCAGAGAACATCATCCTTGGACTCGAGCCGCGCAATGGCTTCGGCGAAGTCGATTACAGAGGAGCCGAGCGCAGGGTGGCCGAGCTTTCCGAGCGCTACGGACTATCGGTGGATCCCAAAGCCAAGGTCGAGTCGATAAGCGTAGGCATGCAGCAGCGTGCGGAGATCCTGAAGATACTTTACAGGAACGCAGATATCCTCATCTTTGATGAACCCACGGCGGTTCTTACTCCCCAGGAAATCGATGAACTCATGACCATCCTGAAGCGACTCAGGTCAGAGGGGAAAACCATCGTCCTGATTACCCACAAACTCAGGGAGATAAAGGAAGTGGCCGAGCGCTGCACCGTTCTCCGGCGCGGACGCCTCATCGGCACGGTGGAAGTTGCCGACACCGATGCCTCAGCCCTCGCCGAGATGATGGTCGGGCGCGAGGTTGACTTCCAGATCACCAAGGAGAAGTCACAGCCCGGCGATATCCTGCTGTCCGTGCGCGGAATCTCCGTACGGGGTTCGCGCGGCAATATTGCTGTGCGGAACCTCTCCTTCGATCTCAGGGCTGGAGAGATCCTGGGATTCGCCGGTGTCGATGGAAACGGGCAGTCTGAACTTGTCGCCGCGCTCACAGGTCTCCGTCCCATCGAGACGGGCAGCATCGAGCTTTGCGGAAAGGACATCACGCGGTCGAGCATCAAGGAGCGGGCTGACACCGGCATGGGTCACGTTCCCGAAGACAGGCATCGGCATGGCCTCGTGCTGGATTTCAGGCTGGACGAGAACCTCGCCCTCCGGACCTATGACAGAAAACCCTTCCTGCGAAACCTCTTCTTCCTGGACTTCGCAGCCATTGCTTCGCATGCCAGACAGCTCATCGAAGACTATGACATCAGGGCCAGCCAGGGACCAGCGACGAAGGCCAGGAGCATGTCCGGTGGCAACCAGCAGAAAGCCATAATTGCCAGGGAAATTGATCTGTCACCAAAGCTCCTGGTCATCGCGCAACCGACCCGCGGACTCGATGTCGGGGCCATCGAGAACATCCATCGCCGCATCATCGCCGAGCGCGACAAGGGACGGGCCATTCTCCTCATCTCCTTCGAACTCGACGAGGTCATGGCGCTCTGTGACAGGATCGCGGCAATTTCAAAGGGCGAGATCGTAGGCATAGTCGAGGCCGGTGAGGCTGACGAAAAGATGATTGGCCAGATGATGGCTGGTCATCATTCACTGTCCAAAAAGGAAACGCCATGACTGGCACTTCGAGGCTTCCGACCGAAGGCCCGGCGATGCCGAGAACCTTCCTCGACGCCTTCATCAACTCAAATGGCGCCCTTTCGATCCTCGTCGTGCTGCTCGGATTCGCCTGTGGAACACTCATCATCATGGCTGTCGGCAGGAACCCTGCAGGGCTCTACCTTGCCCTTCTTCAGACATTGACTGGCTTCAATGCCACGACCGGAGTCTGGAACGCCCGCTATGTGGGCGAGTGGCTGACGGCTGCGATGCCTTTGATCCTCTGTGGCATGTCGATGGGTTTCGCTGCACGCACCGGCCTTTTCAATATCGGTGCCGAGGGACAGTATATTGTAGGGCTCACAGCCGCGCAGTTTGTCGCGCTCTATGCACCGCCTTTTTTCGGCGCAGAATGGGTAGTATGTCTTCTCGCCGCTGCTGCAGCAGGAGCCTTCTGGGGAGGCCTGGTCGGCTGGCTTCGTGCGCGGTTCTCGGTCTCCGAGGTCGTTGCTACCATCATGCTCAATTACATCGCCTTCTTCCTGTCACGCTACCTTACCCGGCTCATCCCCGACGCGAACACCTACCGCACGCCCAATTTCCCCGGAGCTGCGATCATCCCGCGCTGGTTCATCGACGACCTGACCAACCACTCCCGTCTTTCGGCAGGAATCTTCGTAGTGCTTGCCTGCGTCATCCTCTATTGGCTTGTCCTGGAGCGCACGAAGCTGGGTTTTGAGCTGCGCGCCACCGGGCTCAACCGCACTGCCGCAGGCTATGCCGGCATCGGGGTGAACCGCTGCTTCACGACCTCCATGGGCATAGCCGGCGCTTTCGCCGGCCTTGCCGGGGCGATCGTCGCACTTGGTTCCTTCTCGTATGGACGGGTCATCGGAGGCTATGACAACTATGGATTCAACGGGATCGCGGTCGCCCTCGTGGGCAACTCGACCGCCGGGGGAACCCTCCTTTCCGGCCTCCTGTTCGGAATGCTCTCCTCTGCACAGCCGCTGATGCAGTCTCGGCAGATACCCAAGGAGATAGCCTGGATCATATCAGGCCTCGTGGTGGTCCTCGTCTCCCTCCGCGCAGGGATCAGGCTGGTAATAGCCTGGAGGGCCAAGGTCGCAGCTGCCAGGTCGCTTGCTGAAAGGGAGGCCGCCGGTGCATGAAATCCTCGGGATGATTCCCTCGATCCTCATGATGGCCTCTCCCATCCTCATCGCAGCCATGGGCGGGCTGGTCAGTGAGCGCTCTGGCGTCGTCAACATCGCCCTCGAGGGATTGATGGGAATAGGTGCTTTTACTGCCGCAACCGTCCACGTCCTCATGGAGCCATCCTCCGGGCTTTCGGTCTGGTACGCGCTTGCTGCCGCAACTGCGGCTGGACTCGTTGTGAGCGTGGTCCACGCCTTTGCCTCTGTCTCGCTCAATGCAGACCAGGTGATTTCAGGGACCGGCATCAACCTCCTTTCGACAGGCGGCACGGTTTTCCTCTGCCAGGTAATCTTCCACCAGGAACGGACCGAACCCTTCCAGCTCGGGATGATGCCCAGCTGGGGCGGGATCTACCCTACTGCCTGGGTCGCACTTTTCGCAATCGTGGGTACTTGGTACATCCTCTACCGTCGTCCCTTCGGATTCAGGCTCCGCGCCTGTGGTGAGCACCCCCAGGCAGCTGCTTCTGCCGGCATCAATGTCAAGGCAATGCGCTATTTCGGCGTACTCGCCTCCGGTGCCCTTGCCGGGCTCGCAGGAGCCTGTCTTGTCCTGACCGAGACCATCCAGTACACCATGTACACGGTAAATGGCGCAGGCTTCATCGCACTCGCTGCCGTCTCTTTCGGACGCTGGACACCAGGAGGCGTAGGCGGGGCGAGCCTCCTTTTCGGGTCTGCTGTCGCCCTCGCGATCTCCATGGTGAACATCTCAGGATTGCGGATTCTACCTACAGAGTTCTTCTCCATTCTCCCCTATGTGATCACGCTGGTAACACTGATCATATTCTCGGGGAAAGACCATGCGCCGGCTGCCGTCGGGCTACCCTACGAAAAAGGTGGTAGCTGATGCTTCGCGGAGTCGAGGGAGGGAAGGCTTCCATGCACGACGAGGGAATGAAGACTTTCAGCGGCACGCCGCACAACAGCGCCGGCATCGACGACATTGCCAGGACTGTACTCATGCCCGGGGATCCCCTGCGTGCCCGCCACATCGCTGAGTCCCTCCTTGAAGGTGCAGTCGAATTCAACTCCATCCGCGGGATGCTCGGCTATACCGGGAGCTGGAAGGGAAAGCGTGTTTCGGTCATGGGCTCCGGAATGGGTGCCGCGTCCATGGGAATCTATTCCTATGAGCTCTTCGCGCTGTACGGAGTGGAAAAGATCATCCGCATTGGTACCTGTGGAGCCCTGTCCGACGCGGTTCAGGTGGGAGATCTTGTCTTCGCGATGACCGCGAGCACGGATTCAGCCTACGCAGACCAATATGAACTCCCAGGCGTCTTCTCACCTGCAGCCGACTTCGACCTCCTGGAAGCAGGCATAACCCGGGCGCGGATTATCGGGTCGCGTTATTGGGCCGGTTCCGTCTTTTCCTCGGACGTTTTTTCACTCTACAGCGCAAGGCCGCCGGGGCATGGATGGGAACGCTGGGCACGGATGGGCTGTGCGGCTACCGACATGGAAAGCTATGCCCTCTATTGCAATGCTGCATGGACGGGGAAGAAGGCCCTTGCAATGTTTACCTGCTCCGACTCCAACGTAAGCGGTGCATCGATGAGTCCGGCGGAACGGCAGACCAGCCTCGGCGCGATGTTCGAGGTAGCCCTCTCGATCGCCTAACCCGGAGATATGGGGACAGGGTACGCTAACGCCCCGTGGGGGGGACACTACCCGACGGTGAAGCGGAAAATCCTCTTCTTGCCCGCCCTGAGTATCAGGTCGCCCTCGGGGCACCAGGATGAATCGATGACGAGTTTTTCGTCATCGATCTTGCGGTCATTGATGAGGGCCCCACCCTGCTGGATTAGTCGCCTTGCCTCGCTCTTGGTCGGTGCGAGAGCGGACAACACGAATAGATCGAGAACTCCAATGCCGGAATCAAGCGTTGTCCGTTGCATGGTTTTCGTAGGAACCTGGCTGAGGTCTCCACCAGAACCGAAGGCTGCAGCGGCAGCGGTCGCGGCTTTGTCTGCAGCATCCCTGCCATGGATGATTGCAGTCACTTCCCAGGCAAGTCGCTTCTTGGCTTCGTTGATGTCCCCCAGGGCCAAGGCGTGGCATTCCTCTGCTTCAAGAAAGGTGAATAGCAGGAGGAACCGTCCGACATCCTGGTCCATGATATTTCTCCAGTACTGGTAGAAATCCCAGGGACTAATCATTTCAGGATCAAGAAAGAGAGCGCCTTTTTCTGTCTTCCCCATCTTCTTGCCATCCGAGGTCATGATGAGGGGGAAAGTAAGGCCAAAGGCCTCGGCCCCCTCTACCCTCCTGATCAAATCTATCCCTGCGACGATATTTCCCCACTGATCGTCACCGCCGATCTGCAGCGTGCAGCGATGTCTCCGGAAGAGCTCGAGGAAATCGAAGCTCTGGAGCAGTTGATAATTGAACTCCACAAATGAGAGACCGGTTTCCATCCTGATCCTGTAGGCCTCGAAGGAAAGCATCTTGTTGACCGAGAAATGGCGGCCGATGTCCCTGAGAAAGTCTATGTAGTTGAGGTCAGCCAGCCAGTCCTTGTTGTTGGCTGGAAAAGATGTCTTCCCGTCAAAACCCACAAAGCGGTCCAGCTGTTTTCGAAAGAGTTCTGTGTTGGCATCGATCGCATCATAGGAAATCATTTTCCGCATTTCTGATTTCCCGGAAGGATCACCAATCCGTGCAGTTCCTCCCCCGAGGAGCGCAACACCGATATGGCCGGCCTGCCGAAGATGCCGAAGGGCAAAGAAGGGAACCATATGCCCGATGTGAAGAGAGGGGCCGGTGGGATCGACGCCAACATAGAAGGTTACCGGCCCTTCTCTCATCGCCTTCGACAAGCCTTCACTGTCTGTGCATTGCTGAACGAAGCCACGTTCCCTGAGGATATCCATGCAATCCATGATTCCAACCTCCCGCCCCTGAAAAGAACCGCCAGTATACCCATCGCGCGATTTGTGGGAAAGTACTAGGAAAGGCTTTAGAATTGGCCCTTTTCAAAGGGTTTTCGCTTGCGAAGGCTCTTTTCAGGAGTTAGAATGACGCATTGACACTCAAGGAGAGACTAGATGCCAACAGCAGCCCCGAAGAGTCTTACCAAAGCACAGATTGTTGCACAGCTATCAGAGAAGAATGAGCTGACCAAAAAGCAGGTCGTCGCATTCCTGGATTCCTATGCGGATCTGGCATGCAGGGAAGCGAAAAAGAACAAGAAGTTCACGCTTCCCGGGCTTGGAATTCTCAAGCTGAGCAAGAGGAAGGCCCGGGTTGGCCGCAATCCTGCCACCGGAGAATCCATCAAGATCCCAGCCAAGACCGCAGTCAAGATCACCGTATCCAAGGCATGCAAGGAAGCAATCCTTGGAGCTGCCAAGTAGCCTATCCGGGCTTCTCGTTCGCTTAGAAAAAGAAGGGGGACATGAACTGGTAGATCCAGCCATGCCCCCTTTTTCAGTGTCAGATGCCACTCAGTATCTATATCTGACCGATCTGATGGCTGCGACGATAGGCTCTCCTTCGGCATCGAACTTCAATTCTGTCACCAGGCTGCCGTCGATTTCATCATCCCCGAACAGATAGCGCGGCAATTCGAGACGCACCTCGCTACCTGCACCATAGTAACCAGACAGAAAAACGCCAGCGGCAACATTGACGAGTTCAAGGAAGGCATCATCCTTCTCGCGGTCGGCCATATCCCCAAAAAGGGTGTCTGAAATGCGGGAACGCAGTTCGGGGCTCGCAGAGATCTCGAGCCTAAGGGAGACCGGCTTCATGATGTCGATCGCCGCCCGATCGTGCGGCGGCATGTCAGCGTCGCTGGAATCGACCACGACGTCGATGAAAGCCATCTCGGCGAACGAGGACTGTACAGCCTCGATCAGGGCCTCAGAAGCTTTCTTTTGATCCATTCCATCGCTCATGACAATCCTCCCAAGGCCTCAAGGATTTTCGCAGGGGATACCGGCTTTTTCACCACAGCCTTCACGCCAAGCTTCATGAGGTCGGCGATGAACGCGCCATCGGCGATACTTGATATGACAACAAGGGGAATGGTCTTGGT